>CAXGQC010000016.1:0-25009 GCA_964011795.1 uncultured bacterium
GTACTTGCAAGCAATAATGCGTGATTAACTACAATTACATTTGCCGATCTAGCCTGTGCGCGTATTCTGGTGACAAAGCAGTTACCTTCCTGGACATATTGGCATCTGCGTGCTGCGCAGTCTGAGCCTTCGGCGGACACCGTATCCCAAATCTTTTCGTCACGGGAAGTTAAATAGAGTTCGGACTTGTCACCTGTCTGCGTTTCCTGCAGCCAGAGCCCTATCCGCGCTAAAACTAGTGCTTCATTACGATCAAGCTGAGATTGAGAGCCTCTGCTCCCATACCATCGGTCAAGACAAAGATAATTGCCCCTGCCTTTGAGCATTTGGAAAGAATTACCGAGTCGCTTCGGTTGATCGGAGAATAACTTTTCAACAAGGGCTGTCGCTGCTGGGATATCATATTTTATAAGTTGTTCTTGTAAGTTTTTTGTGTGTGTTGAGATGACTACTTGCTCACCAGTCATCCAAGAATGCAGGACCGCTGGAAGAACATAGGCCAGAGACTTGCCTGTTCCTGTACCTGCCTCAACCACAACCTCCCCTCCAGATCCCAGATTGTCCATCACCGCATGGGACATAAGTTGTTGGCTGGCACGAACATGATAATTATCGATATTCAAGTTCTGTTCCGCTGCGACCTCCCAAGCCTCATTCAAAGCACCTGGAGATGGGGTCGTGACCACAGTGTCTTGCTGAGGCTTACTTGCAATTACACCAAGTCGAGCCTGTAACTCTAAGTAGGACTCGAAATTACTCGTGGTCTCTCCCTGCCGTGGATTTAGAAAAGCCAATGGAGAGGAAAAACCCGATCGTGAAACGAATAACGCCAACTCGGAAAAGTCCTTATCCGGCATGGCTTTCAGTTGATCAGCAAGCAGCAGAAAAATTTTCTTAGACGTCACAGCATCGTCTAGAGCACGATGGCTCCTCCCCGTATCTACATTAAGAACACCCGCAAGAGCCCTCAGATTAAGTTTCGCCGCGGTAGGAAGTACCAGAGCCCCTAATTCCCAGGTGTCAAAATACAGCTCTGATATGGATAATCCCTGGGCTCGTAAGAAGGAAATATCAAAGGTTACATTGTGCCCAACGAGCGGAACCGAACCTAGGAATATCTGCAGATCTTCTCGGACGTCATCAAATGTAGGAGCTGATCGCAACTCTTCGTTCGTGATCCCCGTTAGGTCCGATATGAAATCTGAGATCTGACGATTCGGATTAACTAGAGAGGAAAATATTTCCTCATTCCCAAACTGATCGAATTTCACAGCGCCGACTTCAATGATCAGCTCTGTGCCGGCATTAAGCCCCGTAGTCTCTAAATCAATCGCAACTAATTGATCGAAGTTAAATCCAGCATCGGACATTGATATCGTCTTCCCGAGTCTACCGATAAAGGATACCGCTTAATAGTTGGACTCGTCATAAGGTGGATTGAAACAGGAAAATTTATTCGCCGAGTCCTGCTGCACAGCAGTGAACTCTCCAGCGTGCAGAGCCTCCAGTAGTTGATCTGGTGATTCGATCGCTTCCTTAAATCCAGTTGCAAAATAGCCGAGCCCACTATTCGAATGAGCGTCCGAGCCCCCGGTGCCGGAGACCCCCAAAATCCTAGCAACTTCAGCCGCAAATTCATTTTCCCTCGGAGTATTAGCACCATTAGCAATTTCAAGGGTATGAGCTATCTTAAACACCGGCATGTTCGCTGCGGCTTCCTCTGGATTCATTTCGAAACTTTCACCTGTACGCATAGCAGTCACTGGATCAAATAGTCGTCTAAAAGGATGAGCACTTATGAGATAGCCGCCTACCTTGTCTAATTCTTCTCGTAATTTTTCGGCACGCCTAATCCCAGGAAGGTACTCACGAAGACCGATAGCAATCATGTGTCCCAAATCCGTTGTGACTTCCATTCCAAAATTAAAGAAAAACTCTGGATACTCAGCACGAAGTGCCTCCTGCTGATGACGCTCCAGCACTTTGTCATGTTCAGTGAGATTAGCACCAGTAAGCCCGACCATCTTTCCTGTCGTCACAAGCTCTTCTTTAGACAACATAGAGTCAGAGGAATCGGGATTAGTATGCACATGGAGCTCGATTACAGATGGCCAGTCTGGGACGTCACCGTGCTCTATCGTGGTCAAATCAATCACTGATATATTTGCCTAACCTCGAGTTTGGCATTCTGCCATTCCGTCAGCATAAAGTGCATTTAGCAAACGGGCTAGATACTAAGCAGTCCCCCACAAGTGGATCAGGCCGGAAATTGATAGAGTCATTCCCGCAAGCACCAAGCCTGTTGAAACCATCACCAGAAAGGCCATGGACAGATTCCTCCTCAATGATGTAAACAGACCTGCAGCCACAACAAAGAACAGCAGAAATACAGAGTAATTAACACTCATGTATCCGTACTGATGGATGAGCACGGATGCGCCTATACCAATCAGGGAATTGCAGAAAACAAATATATTTGCTGCCACAACAAATTTCACAACAGCAGACACTTCGCTCGTTAACATTGGGATCGAATACCGCCGTATGAAATAAAGGGATAGAAACGCCAACAATATGGCAAGACCAAATCCTGAGACCCATCCTGCAAGAATTGCACCTAGAAGATCATTGTCAACCATGAGGATTGCCGTCCCCTATTCTCCTCATTCCACGTACTCAATCTCTGTCGATTCTGCGGCACTCAGTGTTTGTGTCATGAAGCATTGAGCCCCCAGCTTTTGGAAATGTTCACGTAATAATTCAAATTCTGCATCCGCCCGGAGGAATGTAAATACTGCTGGACCAGCTCCTGACAAATGCAGTTGGGTAGTACGTTGAAAATCATAATTCTCGAACTGGCTCAAGACATTCGGATAAAGTCTGGAAAAAGTTGATTCGAAGCCATTAACAATATCAGCTGCTGCTGGAGGTGCCCCTCGCGCAAGACGCTGAGCAACTCGCCAGGAGTGTCGTCCGTCACTGAAATCACTAGTAGTCAGGTTTTGAAACATAAGAGAGGTTTTATTTTTGACGTAAGGAACGATTGGCATCAATACAACTAGGTTCATAGACCAACCATCTGGTAATGGCGAGACCACCTCGCCACGTCCCGTACACCTTGCACATCCTCCGTACACAAAGAAAGGGATGTCCGAACCTAGTTCACTCCCTATATTCGCAAGTTTTTCCTGCGGCCAGTTGATATCCCAAAGAACATTGAGTCCTCTTAGAACTGCTGCGGCATCCGACGAACCTCCTCCCAGACCTGCTGAGAGTGGTATGCGCTTTTCCAGTTCGATATTCACATCAGGTCGTTCAATTCTGGCTCTGTCAGCAAGTAATGTCGCAGCTGTTAAGGCCAAGTTGTCCGATTGGGCAATTAAATCCGTCCCAACTCCCAACGTTTTGAACCGAAAACCCGAGTTCGGGGAGGTTTTAGTCAAAGTCACTGTGTCGCTCAGAGAAATAGCGCTCATGACTGTGTCAATGTTGTGGAAGCCGTCGGATCGCTTGTTCACTACTTCAAGCGCTAAGTTTATTTTAGCTGGTGCTATAGTCTTCACCTTTGTGAGCTCACTCATTTATTCACCAATCATAAGTATTTCCTGGTACTTCTCCTTCAGTGCGACATAGATCTTGACCCAGTCCGACATATCGAGATGTTGCGGCCTAAGCGTAGAATCTACACCTAGGCTCGTAAGCAGAGCAGTAATCTCTTGATGACCAACTCCTAAAGAGCCCGAGAGCCCATTATGTAACTGCTTGCGTGGTTGAGCGAAACCTGCCTGCAATGCTCGTATGAAATCTGGAAATTCCGTGCGGTCGATACCCAAGTCATTTTTTATTTTTCGGTCAATTAGCACCACTGCAGAGTGCACTTTAGGGATTGGCCAAAACATTGAAGGTGAGACTTCGAAAAGTAATTTTGGTTGCCCATACAACTTTACTGAAAGAGACAAAAGAGATTCTTTACCCGCGCCACCCGCAATCCGTTGGGCGACTTCTCTTTGGACAAGAGTCACGATTCTATCCGGCGGGCGCTCTGCTGTAAGGAGATGACGGATTACCGGTTGGGTGATGTAATACGGCAAATTCCCACAAGCGACATAGGGACCACTGTGGCCGGCCTCCATCATTAGCCGGCCTGGCGACTCATCCAAGATGTTTGCTGGAATAATTGTTACATCGGGATAGGTTTGTAAGCGTCTTCGAGCGATCTCACATAGTTCTTCATCTATTTCGACGCCAACGATAGGAGTAACACGACGAGCTAGAGATTCTGTCAGTCCGCCGGGGCCGCTTCCTATTTCTAGAACGCCTATTTCATCTATAGCAAAATCGTCTACAACGGCAGCTGCAATCTCTTCTAGAATTGGCTCGTTTATGAGGAAATTCTGACCGAGTGATTTACGAGGGTGGATACCCAAGCGAGTGAGAGATTTAGGCGGACGATCAAAAACATTTGGGCCGCCTTTCCGAGACGATCTCCTCTCACTCTTGTTACGTCTTGCCTGACCACTACGACTGATATCTTCTCTCCAAACTTACGTCTATTTCCTATTCATATTATCTTGAGAGCACTTAATTTACAGCCGCCGAGATTTCACGAGGATAGCTATGGCAGAATTTCTGATAGAACCAAGAATAAGAGGATTTATATCATTGACTTCGCATCCTGCAGGTTGCGCAAAGAATATAGATCTCCAGATTGAAAGAATTCGTTCCGAGCACCTGCCAGTGGGCCAAAAGAATGGATTGCAAAATGTATTGGTGATCGGCAGCAGCACGGGCTATGGCCTTGGGGCTGCTCTAACCGCATGCTTTGGGTATGGAGCTAATGTCCTTGGCGTATGCTTTGAACGAAAACCTGAAGGCGAAAAACCGGGGAGCGCGGGGTGGTATAACTCGGCCAGAGCTAGCGAAACAGCAGCTCAAGATAACTTGATTTTCCAAACTATCAATGGCGACGCATTCTCTGACGACATAAAAACTCAGACGATCGAATCGATCAAGAAGGAATACGGGAAAATAGACCTTGTTGTCTATTCACTAGCAGCTCCAAGACGGAATGATGGTCAGGGTAACGTGTGGAATTCTGTCTTAAAGCCTATCGACCAACGATACGAAGGGAAAAGTTTTGATCTTCGGAAAGAATCCATCACTGATATCTCCATCGAGCCAGCTACAGCTGATGAAATACTCGGGACACAAAAAGTAATGGGTGGCGAAGATTGGCAGGAATGGATTGAATTACTAGCGGAACAAAAACTTCTAGCCGACGGAGCAAGAACTGTTGCGTTTTCATATATAGGCCCCGAGATAACGCAGGCGCTATACCGAAACGGTACGATCGGGGAAGCGAAGAAGCATCTCGAAAACACAGCTATTGCCCTAGATAAAGTATTAGGTCAGACAAGCAATAACACTACTGGAACCGTCGGTGGTGCTTGGATCAGTGTAAATAAAGCCGTTGTGACTCAGGCCTCGAGCGCAATTCCTGTCGTGGGTCTATACATGAGCATTTTGTTTCGACTGCTGAACGAACGAAATGAAAATGAATCTACATGTGAGCAGGGCATTCGATTGCTTCGCGATCATCTAGCTCCCCACTCTGAACCTAGCCTCGACGAGGCCGGTCGCATCCGATTAGACGATTTTGAAATGGCCGATGATGTCCAGCACACTATCACTGAAATCTGGCCAATTATCTCCAATAACAATTTTGCTGATCTAGCCGACTGGCCTTACTTCAAAAAAGAATTCGCTAATCTGTTTGGATTTGAAATCTCGGGAGTAGATTACTCTCTGCCCGTAGAAGTGGATATCCCGCTAAATAGTTGATTTAATTATCGGCTGCGTCAGTGAGTGGTTCAGTCATCTCTACTGCGCCATCAGTTTCAAACAAATCGGTTCTAGTCTGTTCGAGTTCCTCTGAAGAGATTTCTTCCTCTAAAACACGCAGGCAAAGCTTATAAAGTTGATATCCGGTAAGCAAGGAATAGCCGGTGGATTCTGCTCCAGCCTCGAGAGCACTTACAAATGGCTTGTCGCGACGTTCCGGATCCGCGGTCCGCCAACCATTCACCACGACAAGTCCACGCACAGGGGCTGCAACTCGCTGAATTTTATCGTCGATCCTATCGCGTAAAGCATAGTGAGGGCTCATGGAAACGCTCTCCTGTGAAGTGATCGACTCAACAAACAACTCCCTACCCTCAAACGACACATGAGTCGGTGCGTTTGGGTCGCTCTTCAATTCAAAGCCCAATATAACCAGAGCTTCCTCAACTGCTTTCTTGAAATGCATATCAGCACCCCACAGAAGAGCCTTTAGCGATTGCCGTGATTCCAATATCGACTTAGCCTCTTCCATCTGACTTGTCGCACTTTCAGATATCTCTTTCAACCGATCGAAGTCCTCTTGAAGGCTTGACTCGCCAGGTACCAAGAATTTCTTTACCCAAGAAGGTTCCTCAGTAGCAGCCTGACCAATGGTTTCAGAAATGGCTTCTATAATCGCATCAGCCTCTCGATTCGAGAGCCATTGCGCACCCACATTCTTAGGTGAAGGTAAAAACACAAGTTGACCGTTAAGAACCGGAAACTGCACCCCTACAGGAGCTCCCCCAGTGGAACTAAGAAACATCTTTCCCGTACGAGTCGCCTTCAGATCGAATCGTACCCTATAGGCGACATCTTTCTCGTAAGTTTCGAACACTCGCACAAACGGATTAGAGTAATCAGTCACCAGTATCGATTCTCCATCACTCGCCCGCAGCACTTCCCCATTCCAGGTCAGATCCTGAGGCGCTGGCAGAAGCCAGTATGAATCCATTCCATTCGATCCTTTGACGGCAAAGGTTTGATTCGGCCCAGCGCCAAATACCACAACAACAGCCCCGTTATTGAGAGCTCCTATGAGTTCCTCACGCCTTCTCTCCAGTAAGCCATATAGTCCAACATTGCCATCAATATCTCCGCTGTTATCAACGGTATCTCCCCCGAAAGTCTCCAGATAAAGGTCACCACTTGCAGCCTGTGTTATGTGCTCGAACGTCGCACCGATATCCAAAACTATGCCCTGATAATCCATCAAATTTGGCGCAGTGATAATGGAATAATTGTCACATTTGGGATGCTGCAGTCGATGACTCAAAGATAAAATTCTCATCACAATATATTTCCTACCCACAAGAATCGAAATTTAATGCCGTGCCCCGTATTCGCACTTCAGAGAGTACAGCTTAGCATTGGCTTACTCAGCGTCGGCACCCCCGTGGCACCCAGCACTACCGACTTACCGTTGCTGCCTTCCGGCCCTGGCGGGGTTCCTCGGGTACTGTCGCACGGGACCGACCCATCAACATCGCCCGATGCTAATTAATACACTCCTCCGCACTCATTACGGGTGTTCAGCCTCGCTATAGCGGATTGCGAGTTATAGGGCACCGCTAGTTCCCCGCCTAGCACGACATTACGAGTCTACCATGAGGCTCCTCTTGAACCACAGCCCATTGAGCCATTGAGAATTACACTTGATGGGTGACACAAAACAATATACGCAACTTCTCAATAATCGCCCATATCGATCACGGGAAATCAACCCTGGCTGATCGATTGATCGAATCAACGAATTCGATCGACTCGCGCGATATGCGCGAGCAGGTACTTGACTCAATGGACTTAGAACGGGAAAAAGGAATCACTATAAAAGCCCAGGCTGTTCGCATGACCTATGAAGCCAATAATTCTGAGACATACGAGTTGAACCTCATCGACACGCCAGGCCACGTGGATTTCTCTTATGAGGTCTCGAGAGCACTTGCCGCCTGTGAGGGGGCACTACTGGTGGTCGACGCCGCACAAGGCGTGCAGGCACAAACGCTCGCGAATGTATATTTAGCGATGGAACTAGATCTCGACCTAATACCGGTAGTAAACAAGATTGACGCGCCGGGGGCTCGACCCGAGGAGGTTGCACAAGAGCTTTCAGATATCATCGGCTTTGGTCCTGATGAGATGATATTTGTGTCTGCAAAAACGGGCGAAGGAGTGGCTGACTTACTTGAGACGATAGTCGACCGTATCCCGCCTCCAAAAGGTGACATCAGTGCACCGACAACCGCTCTGGTATTTGATGCCACATATGACGCCTATAAAGGTGTACTCGCCTACGTCCGAGTCATGGATGGAGAGATACAAGCAAGACAGAAACTACAGTTTATTCAACAAAACAGTAGCTTCGAAAGCATAGAAGTTGGTTGCTTCGAGCCTACGCTCATGAAAACTGAAGCTTTGCAGGCGGGTCAAGTCGGTTATATTGCCACTGGACTCAAGGGTGTGGCTGAAGCAAGAGTCGGTGACACGCTCACACAAGAGTCTAACCCTGCAGCTGCCCCGCTAAGCGGATATGAACCAGCAAAATCCATGGTGTACGCAGGTATCTATCCGTCAGATTCAGAGGATTATCCTAACCTGAGAGAAGCTCTAGACCGATTGACGTTAAATGACGCAGCTTTACAGTGGCAGCCTGAAACAAGCGACGCCTTGGGCTTCGGTTTCCGATGCGGTTTTCTTGGTCTACTCCATCGAGAAATCGTACAGGAACGACTAGAACGTGAATTTGATCTTGATTTAATCGCGACTGCACCGTCAGTTGAATATGAGGTGACACTCAGAACTGGTGAGGAAATTCAGGTAGGGTCACCTGCAAAATTGCCAACCCCAGACCGCATAAGTGAGGTCCGCGAACCTTGGGCTAAAGTTGCGATCACGATGCCGGCGGCCTATATCGGAGCTGTCGCGACACTGGTCTCGGATCATCGAGGTGAATTCGGAGAAATCGAATACATCGACAAACGACAGCATACCGATAACAGCAGAGTACTTGCGAATTATTCGCTACCACTCTCTGAAATGCTCGTAGATTTCTTCGATACGTTGAAATCCAGAACGCAAGGTTATGCGTCAATGGATTACGAGATCAGCGGCTACAGGCCTTCGCTGGTGAGTCGTCTCGATGTCCTCGTGAACGGTGAGCTCGTCGATGCACTCTCAATGATTGTTCCGTCAGACCAGGTTGCTGAACAGGGCCGAAGCTTAGCAAAAGCTCTCAAGGAAGAAATACCTAGACACATGTTCGAAGTGCCAGTACAAGCAACAGTTGGGGGTAAGATCGTCGCTCGGGAGACAGTAAAGGCAATGCGCAAAAACGTATTGGCAAAATGTTACGGTGGGGACGTCTCTAGAAAACGCAAATTACTTGAAGCACAAAAAGCCGGCAAGAAGCGAATGAAAGTGCTCGGGAATGTCGAGATTCCACAGGATGCCTTCCTAGCGATGATGAAAAATCGCGGGTAACTACCAGGCCCAGACAAATTAGGTTCGATAGCTCATCCGAAAGACCGTGAATCCTCGAGATTTTAGTCTTCTAGACAACCCGGACAATTTGCAACCCAGTGATCAGGCGATATCTCAACGAGCTCTGGTGTAGTGTCCAAACATCTACTTGAATCAGCACGCCTGCCCTTGAAAACGCAACCTTTCGGCGGATTCAGAGGACTCGGGACGTCACCTTCCAGGATGATTCGTTCACGAGTTCTTTCTATACGTGGGTCGGGAATCGGAATCGCCGATAACAGGGCACGTGTGTAGGCATGTCTAGGGTTAGCGTAGAGCTCGTTAGACGGAGCCAACTCAACGATGTGTCCGAGATACATGACAGCAATTCGGTCACTAATATGCTTCACGACCGATAAATCATGAGCAATGAAAAGATAAGTTAGTCCGAATTCACCCTGCAGGTCTTCAAGCAGGTTTATCACCTGAGCCTGAATTGACACATCCAGTGCTGACACTGGCTCATCACAAACAATGAAGTCAGGCTCCACAGCTAGTGCACGCCCGATCCCGATCCTCTGACGTTGGCCACCAGAAAACTCATGTGGGTAGCGCTTGGCAAAAGTTGGATTGAGTCCTACGGCTTCGAGGATATAATCCAACCGCTCCTTGCGTTCCTTGCCCTTGTAGAGGCCATGTATGGCGAGAGGCTCTGAAATAATTTGAGCAACACTCATTCTTGGATTTAGTGAGGAGAATGGATCCTGGAAAATCATTTGCATTCGCCGACGGAATCTCCTCAGGTCCGCACCCTTAATCTCAGTCAGTTCAGTCCCGTCGAAGTTAACCTTCCCTTCGGTGGGTCTGTGCAGCTGGAGAATCGCACGCCCTGTAGTCGATTTACCACAACCTGACTCACCAACGAGTCCAAGTGTTTCTCCTCGCTTCACATCGAATGTCAGTCCATCGACTGCCTTAACATCCGCGACTTTCCTTTGTAAGAACAGTCCCGATGTGACAGGAAAATACATTTTCATGTTTTCAACACTTAGCAGTGTTTCTCCTGGCTTTGCTGTTGTCTCGGCGTTCGCTGCCAAATTCTGTGTAGTCACCACTGGCCTCCAGTTATTCCCTCATCCAACTTTGTGTTTCAAAACTCTTACGCAGCTACCCTAAGCAGGCACTTTATCTCTAGTCATACAACAAGGACAGTTCGCTACAAAGTGACCGGATTCTACCTCAGTCAACTCTGGCGTGCCCTCGGTTGAACAGAAACAATCATCGCCCTCCTTTATACAGCGAGGCCTAAAAGCACAACCATGGATCTCATTAATCAGCAGCGGAGGCTGCCCTTCGATCGTCGCTAGTCGAGTATGTTCCATATCGTCGAGCCTCGGGACCGACTGCATCAAACCGACTGTGTAGCCATGCTGCGGGTTGTTGAACACGTCTTCTGCAGTCCCTGTCTCAACAATCCGTCCGGCGTACATCACATTCACTCGATCTGCATATCTAGCCACCACGCCCAAGTTGTGCGTAATAAGCAGGACTGCTGTACCAAGCTCAGAAGCTAATTTACCCATAATCTCAAGAATCTGAGCCTGAATAGTCACGTCTAGAGCCGTTGTCGGCTCATCAGCGATAAGTAGTTTTGGATCGCAAGATAGACCCATCGCAATCATAACTCTCTGACGCATACCACCAGAGAACTGGTGCGGATAATCCTTTATCCGTTGTTCAGCCTCAGGAATCCCAACCATCTCTAGCAACTCAATTGCTTTCTGATCAGCTTCTTCGTCGTTCAGTCCAAGATGCAGCACAACTGCTTCCCGAATCTGCTGCCCAATCGTGAGCACTGGATTCAGTGACGTCATTGGCTCCTGGAAAATCATCGCGATTCGGTTACCTCGGATAGACCGCATTTCGGCATCACTGACATTCAACAGGTCTAGCCCGTCAAACGTTATCGTGCCGTCAACAATACGACCAGGGGGGTTTGGGATTAATTTTAGGATGGACATTGCCGTTACAGACTTGCCGCAACCAGACTCCCCAACCAAAGCTAGTGTTTCACCTTCATCCAAGTCCCAAGTGACACCATCAACGGCCCTCACTGTTCCCTCATCTGTAAAAAAATAAGTTTTAAGATTGTTGACTTCCAAAAGCTTAGCCATGGAACCTCCATATAATTGCGCCCAAGTCGCAGGACGCCTAACCAAAATTATTTTCTGTCCGCAGAATAGTAACCGAAAAATGCTCCCGTGAGTAGTCTCCCGTTAGATTCGCTGGTACCGAAGGTGGGACTCGAACCCACACGCCTCGCGGCACGTGATCCTAAATCACGCGCGTCTGCCAATTCCGCCACTTCGGCACAGAAATATCCTACCGCGAAATTACCCACACGAACAATCTGGAAGTCATGCTAATTCAACGCAGCATGAAATATATGGACGGGAACAAAAACGCCACCAACACGATAAAACTAACGAGTCTTACCACCGACATAAGTCTCGAGCCGGCGGATTCATCAAAATCAGCACCTTCCCACTCATCGGTTAGATCGGGATCTAAATCCCCCTCATTCGATTCATCCCATATTGGATCATTCATACCTACAATATTAACGTAGATATGTGAGCCATCTGAGAGGGAAAATTAACACCCTGATTGAGACTGCTCGCAATAGCGTCATGCGAGGTGCGACATCACTGATTCCCTTATCACCCTCATTATCATGTCAGGATTTGCTGCCTGCTATTCCGTTTGGATAGGGCTCAACATTAGAAGGCATGGAGTAGCCAGCCAGAAGTGGTGGATAGCAATCGTGACTATCTGGTGGATAGTCGTGCTTATCCAGCTACGAGTGGCCTTAACCTAGGGTCCTCAATCGGGGAGTTTTAGTTAATTTGAGACTATCTTCTCGGCTCACGCGGTCTGGCTTCATTGACTCTAAGTTGTCGTCCGCCGTGTTCCTGTCCGTCGATTGCCTGAATCGCAGCATTCGCCTCATCATCACTGGGCATCTCAACGAACCCAAAGCCTTTAGAACGGCCAGTGTCCCTATCGATGATTACGTTAGCGTCACTCACTGTACCGTGCGCGCCAAATAATTCTCTCAGATCATCCTCAGTAAATCTGTACGAAATGTTTCCACAATATATATTCACGAAGTTCTTTCCTATACCAATCCAGTGAGACATTCTCACCTCTGCGTTGAAAACACTAGCACGAAATCTGCTAAGGGAATGCTGACTCCCTAACGTTGATATTGAGGAGTACAAATCTAATGTTACCCGAGCCAGAGCATTATCACTAAACTTCTTAGGGTCGGCTGTCGCGAGGCCACTTATCCCCAAATTTTGGCAACTCGTCTTCAAACGTACACAAACTGGAAGTGCCGTCACTTGAAAGCGGGCATGGAATATCCACGGTGTACTTCTCACCCTCTGGAGTCCTTACCTTTATCTCCTGCCAGAATTTACCAGTCCAATTTTCAATACCTACATCCACATAGGTCTTATATCTTGCGCAATCGTCACCTTCATAGCTGACTTTTGCCCGACTGCCGTATTGGACTTCGCACTTCATCACAATATTGATCACGATGTCTTCCTCGGTCGAGGAAGATACATTATCAATTGCCCAAACTATACCCAGCACAATTCCCGCGGGGAGAATAAGTATCATGAGCAATTCACGGACAAACCTAAACATGTGAACCGGTGCCTTCGAATGTTTTGAGTTGGTCGAAATTCAGCTCTACACCAAGTCCAATCGCATCGGCATCGAGAACATAGGTGCCGTCGTGAATGGGGGGAAGGTTGTCGAAAACCAGACGTGCAAAATGATCAGTTTCGTCGAATTGATGTTCGAGTAGATCCGTGTTCTTCGCGGCAAGACACACCTGCAAGGAAGCCGCATGACATATCGGTCCTGTTGGATTGTGTGGAGAAAAATCCACCTGGAATCGATTAAATAATTCTGAGATCGCAATCATCTCTTCTGGACCTCCGGCATATTTCACGTCAGGCATCATCACGTCGTATGCACCACCTTCGAGGAAAGGAACAAAGCTCTCTTTGCGAATATTCATCTCGAGTCCTGCCAGTTTGATAGCAAAACTATTAGCCGTATCTCGTAACCTCGCAATCGCTGGAATTTGTTGTCCGTTTTCTGTGATGGGGCATTCCACCCAGTATGGGTTTAAAGAAGCGACTTCATGAATCATTTCAGAGGCCCCTTGTTCGTCAAATCGCCAATGACAATCGATCATCAATCGAGTATCCGCACCTACTTGCGCCCTGACTGCAGCCACTCGCTCCAAGCCTTTGGCTGTTGATTCTCGCATTTCCTGACGATCTAATTCTGGTAAGACCTCATCAAATGGCGCAATTTTAAAAGCAGAATATCCTGCCTCAACTGCATCCGCAGCGCTCGCAGCAAAGCCTTCGGGAGTGCGGTCGATCGTCCGCCTGTTTATATTGGCATACAAACCAATTTCGTTTCTTTGCACTCCACCGAGATATTCAGCCATAGGAACCCTCGTTGATTTCGATAACGCGTCAGCGCACGCCTGCAATAAGGCAGAAGAAAATGCTGCTTCCGGAAGACTGCCAAACGGAAGAGACTTCAAAAGCAATGGACTCGTGAGCGGTGTCTTGAGAAGTCGCTCATGATTGTTGTGCCAAACCGTGGCCACCTCGTCATCGCGTCCAGCCAGGCTCGCCTCGCCTACACCCTGAAACCCATCAGAATCCGTGACACGAATGAAAATCCATACTGTTTTCTCCGTCACTCGGATGCTTCCTATTTCGATCTGACCAAGAATAAGCTGTTTCCACATTTTTGAAGGATATCTGGATATGTGATGCTGGGAAACTAGTGCGTTACGTTTGTTCGCCGGGCACCGCAGGCCCCTTATAAATTCCGTCGTACTTCCCATCCTCATCAGTCCAATAGATTACTTCCTCGACCGCGCACCCAATTACATCTGCCATACCTCGACGGTATCCTTGCAAAAGAGTGTCGTCATGGACCGCGCGAATGAGCTTAAATATTTCCTCTTCAACACCAGCCACAGAATCCTGCTCTGATAAATGAGAGGCGACTTCCTCTAGCGTGACCGAACCCTTAAGCAGGTCTGTATAGTCCATTTGCACACTCCCATCTATTCAGTACCCTAGACTTTAGTGCAGATTAATTGAAATTCAGGTTGGGAAATTAGTTTGGGAACAAAAACTCTAGTCGTTGGTGGCACAGGACCGACAGGAGTCCATCTGGTGAACTTCTTGCTCGAGGCCGGCCACACACTAACCGTATTTAACAGCGGACAACACGATGAGGGAGTTCAATTTATTGATTCCGTGGAGCGAATATATGGGAACGCTCGAGACGAAGAAAGTGTCCGGTCTTCGATCGCAACAAATAATTGGGATATCGCGATCTGCACATACGGCAAATTGAGAATGCTCGCAGATGAACTTGCAGGCAAAACTGACCGCTTTGTTGGTATAACCGGTCAACCAGTGTATAAAGGTGCCGCTAGACGCACACCGGACGGGTCAATCCCACTACCGGTGCAGGAACACGCCGACAGGCAGTATGACGCCTCGAACTACACCGGCCGTGTGGCTGTCGGTGAAGATCAAATTTTCATGCAACACGGGCGAGGTGACTTCGAGGGTGTGCTTGTCCGGTACCCTGGTGTATACGGGCCAAGGGCCCCACTAAATCACGAATGGGCGGTCATTCGAAGAGTACTCGACAAGAGACCGTTCATGCTGATGCCGCACGCAGGGATGAGTTACTTCCAAAGAGGGTATTCAGAGAACGTGGCCTGGCTCGTCTATCTAGCTGCAACCAGAAAGGAAGCTGCCGGAAATGCTTTCAACAGCGGTGACGAACAGGTCCTCAGTGCAGCCCGAGTAGCTGAATTAATCGTTGAGGAACTATCTTCAGAAATGGAACTTATTGACGTTCCGGGGGACCTCTGTAAAAACATCTATCCACTTGCAGAAAAAGCTCCGCTCATCCTAGACATGACCAAATCACGTAATCTCCTTGGTTACCGAGATCGAGTTTCAGTAGAACAAGCGACCCGCACTACAGCCAGTTGGTACGCTGAGAATCCACCCTCTCAAGGATTCGATACCGACACGGTTATACCAGCAGCAGGCTCATTCGACTATGAGGAAGAAGAACGTATTTTGCGTGCGTGGCTGAATGCCAAGGAGTCTTTAAGTGACCTCTAATTCTTCAGACATATTTCTAGAACAAGTAAATTCAGCACCGAGGAATTATGCCAATACGAGTGGAGACGATATTCGCGTGGCTGTCGACGACACGATGGAGCGGGTCGATCATATTTATCAGCTGATAGCGGCCGTACCTGCGTCTGATCGAACATTTGAAAACACTATACGGCCCCTTGATGAGGCAACAAATTTATTGATAGAGACCGATGGTGCCTTCTGTTTCCTAGCTTACGTGGCCGACGATAAGTCTCTCCGTGAAGTCGCAGAGGAATCAGATAAAAAACTGGCTTCATTCCGAACCGAGCTTGGTTTCCGCGAAGATATTTTCCTGGCGGTGGCCGAATACATGAAAACAACTGAGTATCGAAGCCTTGGCGTTACGGAACAGCGACTCTGCGAATTCATAGAGCGTGACTTCAGAAGAAATGGTCTGGCCCTCGGAAAAGATAAGTTGACGGAGGTCCAGAATTTACGACAAAAGCTTGTCGAGCTCGGCATCTCATTTAGAAAAAATATCGATGAATTCCAAGACTACATAGTCGTTTCAGAGGACGATCTTGCTGGGTTACCCCCGCACTACGTAGCGAATCTCACAAAGGCACATGGCCAGGATGAGGGAGAGTACCGAGTATCACTCGACTACCCCGAAATGTTCCCGTTTATGGAAACGTCACCGTCCGAAGAAAAACGCCGAGAATTGTTTTTGAAAAACCACAATAAAGCCGCTTCGGACAATTTGCCTATACTCAGTGAAGCAATAAATATTCGATCTCAAATTGCGAAACTTCTCGGCTATGAATCATGGGCCGAATATTCCATTGAATTAAAAATGGCAAAAACGCCGTCGGCTGCAAAAAAATTCCTGGTCGAGCTTGAACAACAGATACAAGAAAAATCTCAGCAAGATATAGACCAACTCACTGCAGCGAAACGACTCGCCACAAGTAACCCCGATGCGAATCTTGAGATATGGGACTGGCGATATTATCAACAGCAGGTTAAAGCCAATGAGTACACCGTCGATCAATTCGAGGTTGCGAACTATTTTCCAGTACAAGCAACTTTGGACGGCATGTTCGAGGTCTATCAACAGCTCACTGGAGTCATCTTCACGGAAATAGCAGAACCCAACGCATGGCATCCTGATGTTCGGTTGTACTCCGTCACGGACACAGAAACCGGCGAACATATTGCTCATTTCTATATGGATCTACATCCTCGACAAGGGAAATATGGACATGCTGCCGCTTTCACCCTGAAACCAAGTAGACATCGTCCAGATGGAAGTCGGCAGCCTGCTATTTCTGCAATAGTCGCGAATTTCACTAAGCCCACTACCGAATCACCTAGCTTGCTCCGCCATAGTGAGGTTGAAACCCTTTTTCACGAATTCGGCCACATCCTGCATCAGACTTTGACTCAGGCACCATTCAGTCGATTTTCAGGCACTGCTGTTGAGCGGGATTTTGTTGAGGCTCCGAGTCAGATGCTTGAGCATTGGACCTGGGACGAATCTATTCTGAAACAGTTCACCAGTCACAAGGACAACGGTTCACCCATTCCTTCTGATCTCATAGAAAAAATGAAGCAAGCAAAAAACGTGGGCAGTGGCATCCACTATCTAAGGCAAATCTACTTCGCTCGACTTGATCTCGCGTACCATGATGCCATCCTGCCGATAGATACTGATGCGCCGGCCAAAGAACTGCACCCTATAACTGGGTTCGCCTTCCCTGAGGGGACACATTTCCAGGGTGGATTTGGACACCTGTTCGGATATGACGCCGGATATTATGGCTATCTCTGGTCGCAAGTCTTCGGCGATGATATGTTCACGCGCTTTACAGACGGCGACGCACTAGCGGTGGGGCGTGAATATCGTACGAATATATTAGAACCGGGCGGTTCAGTAGATGCGCAGGTCCAACTTGAACGATTTCTTGGACGGGAGCCAGATAAATCAGCCTTCCTTTCAGGAATTGGATTACAGTGACAGGCGGTGTACAAAATACTTCACCCCTACCTGTCACCTGACTCATCTATTCCTGCGAAAATTGACTTCTCATAGCTGACTCGGCTGATGCCGTGGTCGTCCCCACAGAAGTAGCTGGTGTCCAAGTAAATTCCAACACTGAGTTGTAGTGATTATTGATAGCCCGCAATGTGTCCGCTTCGTCTGTTTCGACAACCATAATGCTGGGTAGTTCGAAGCTCGACGATATTGGGGAGTACGAAGCCACAATGTTACCGGCAAATGAACTCTCGCGAGCGGCCATTACTCGCGCTGTGAACGCCTGCTGCTCTTCCTCTACTGTCCCGTTATCCTCGGCTTCAGCGAATCTCTGCCATTGGGCCGCTGATGGTCTGTAATATCCCAAATACAATGTCATCCCTATAATTCCTTAATTTTTGCCATCCGATTTATATTGGAAGTCAGCCTAGCACGCCAGAGTAAGCTGACGAAATCTATGATTCTTCATCTACACTGATTATTACTAGCTGAAGCAATTGAGGAGTTTCATATGGTCGTGGGAGACAAACTAAAGCAAACAAATACCAAGGAAGACTTAGCCAATCACCCACTCGATCCTCTATCCGTCGAAGAAATCGATAGAGCTGTAGCGATTGTAAAAGCGACCGCGGGCCTTACAGATGATTTACTGTTTGAGACCATTGTTCTTCGGGAGCCCCTAAAAGACGACGTCCTGAACTATGAGCCCGGCCTATTCGTACCAAGGGAAGCCTTCCTTGTAGCCCTAGACCCGAAGAAAGGACAAGTCCATGAACTCATCGTTTCTCTAGACACAAACGAACTCTTAGAATCCGAACATATTGAGGGTGTTAAGCCAGCATTCATTTTTGGGGATCAGGAAACAAATTTTTTGCAGTTCGAAAGCAAAATCAAAAACGACCCCCGATATGTAGAAGCACTGAACAAGCGAGGCATCACGGATCCTGATTTGGTGATGATTGACCCGTGGCCTATTTCCAATTTCGGCAACAAGAATGAAGAAGGTAAACGACTGGCGATTGGACGCGCGTGGGTAAGACGAGAACCTACTGACAACGGCTATGCAAGACCCATCGAAGGGCTGTCTGTAATAATCGATCTCGATAAAAGTGAAATTTTTGAGATACAGGACTTCGGGGTTGTCCCTATCCCACCTGAAGACGGAAACTACGCGGCACGATACCAGGAATCGTTCAGAGAAGACCTCAAGCCAATTGAAATTACTCAGCCGGAAGGTCCCAGCTTCGAGGTGACTGGTAACCACGTCAAATGGCAAAAGTGGGAACTCCGAGTCGGATATACACCTCGTGAAGGACTCGTCATCCACAACGTCACATACGAAGATCAAGGTAAATTACGTCCAGTTCTGTATCGCGGTGCCTTGTCTGAAATGGTCGTTCCCTACGGTGATCCGACGAATGACCATTACAAGAAGCAAGTATTTGATTCGGGTGAAGTCGGGATCGGCAAATGCGCGAATTCACTGGAGCTCGGATGTGACTGCCTAGGCGAAATCTATTACTTTGATGTGTCTCTCTACGACATCACTGGCAAAGCTAATACTCAAAAGAATGTAGTGTGCATGCATGAGGAAGATTTCGGTGTCCTTTGGAAGCACACTGACAGTCGGATTGGTGAAACAGAAGTTCGTCGATCCAGACGTCTTGTCGTCTCGTTCTTTACGACTGTCGGGAATTATGAGTATGGGTTTTTCTGGTATTTCTATCAGGACGGGAGCATTGATTACGAGGTCAAGCTGACAGGAATTGTCAATTCTTCTGCTGTTCCAGCGGGCGTAAAACCAAAACACGGAACACTGGTTGCACCACAGGTAGTCGCACATAATCACCAGCACTACTTCAATGTCCGACTCGACATGATGATTGATGGCCAAGAAAACTCCGTGTATGAGGTCGACACCGTCCGCGATCCTATCAGTGAAGATAATGAACACGGAAATGCATTCTCTGTTCAGAAGACGCTGCTTACAGAGGAAAATGATTTCCCGCGAAAGATCGATCCTTTTGCGGCCAGATACTGGACAGTGGCAAACCACTCAAGTCACAACTACATGGGTGAACCAGTCGCTTACAAGATTGCACCGGGCGAAAACGTCCTCCCCTTCCATCATGACGATGCAGTGATTATGAAGCGAGCGGCGTTTATGACAGGCCATATGTGGGCGACTGAATATGCACGTGACGAACTGTTTGCAGCGGGAAACTACCCGAGCCAGCATCCTGGCGGCGATGGGCTTCCAAAATGGATGAGCAATAACAGAAATCTTGAAGACAAGGATGTGGTGATTTGGTATACCTTTGGGCACAATCACATACCACGCCTTGAGGATTGGCCGGTGATGCCAGTCGCATATACCGGATTCTCCATCCGTCCGTCTGGTTTTTTCGATCGGAATCCTGCCCTCGATGTCCCGCCATCAGAGTCTCATTGCAGCTGTGATGGAGATTGTGCATGCTAGTCACTTGAGGAACAACCTATGCCGGTAATTCGACTAGTGCGCACCCCGAGCGATTTCAAAACACCGGCAAGTCTGGTTGTCGTGGATGAACAAGGTAATCCTGACTCACATCCAGGCTGGGATTCGCTAGTTGATTGGCAATCTCGTCGTGACCGTGAGAGCGTAGATAGCCCTGAGAAAACACTGGATCGATTGGATCTAGATGATCCGTCGCAGGCTAAACGTCAGAGTCAATTCATGAATCAATATTTCTTTGAGGAGCCAGATGCAGACATGCATCGGAGAGTTGGGGAAGTAGCTGAGCAACACGCGTATCTAAAAGATCCTTCTGATTTTATGCAGGTGATAACCGAATTCGGCACTAAATACACTGACTTTTTCTTTGGGGACTTCGACCAGTTCGGGAGTCCCACTTACTCCTTATCGGATTGGCGAAATGAATGGCTGAATATCGGTACCTGGGCTAAACGAGTCCAGGATCAAAAACAGCAAGAAATACTTATGAGGGCGTTTGCCGAACCTACTGGATGGAACCTCCTGATAGAAAAATTCAGACAACACACAGATGGGTTTATGGTTCCGCAAGGTGGCCCCTCAGGAAACAAAGATCCAAACGAGAGTGCCATTCGAGTAACCAGCTGGGTTGGATGGTGTTGGGCACTAATCGTGCGAGATTTATTTCAAGAGGTCACTTACAGGCAATGTGACAATCAGTCGTCAGATTCAAATCCAAATGGCTGTAACAACGAAGTCCCTGACCTCCTGCCAAGTGGCAACAAGTCCACTAATTACTGCTCCACGTCCTGTCGATCGGCGAATCTCTAAGCATTGTCCAAGTTCATCCGCCCGGCGTCCATTAACCAGCATGTGTGCTACGTTCGAAAGGAATGTATCTAACACCTACATTTGCCTGAGTCTCACTGAACAGGAACCTGAATCTAGAGAGGAATATCCGCATGGGGATTTCTATCAAAGGAATTGCCGGATTTAGCGGCCGTCGGCCCTGGCTCGTCGTATTCGGTTGGATATTAGTACTAGTGGCAGCCGCAGTATCCACAGTTACTTTGGTACCCACAGCTCTCAATGGTGGGCAAGGACCTACTCGAACTCTGGAGTATCAAACAGCACAGAACCTCGTCGATGACCGCTTCGGGTCACTAGACGGCATGGCCGAAAACACTCGGACCGAACAATCTACAATTTCTGAACTTATCCTCTTCGTCGGTAACGGTATCGGGCCAGGTGATGCCGCATTTGATGACAAAGTCTCGTCATTTGTCGAGGGACTTCAGGCAGCTGAGGCGGAATCTGGTGTACAAATTCTCTCCACGACCTGGGAGGAATATCCAAAACAATCATCTGAGGATGGAACCGCCCTACTCGTCTTCGCATCGATCCTTAACGAGTCAGATGGACATATCGAATCATTTCTACACGTAGCTGAGGAAGCTCATAGTGATACTTTCCAAGCTTACTTCATAGGAAATGCAAGTTTGAACTATACATTCAGCGAACTAGCCGAAAAAGACTTGCAGACTGGTGAATCGATCGGGATAGCAGTTGCACTGATCATCCTTGCTTTAGTCTTTGGCTCTGTTGTAGCCGCCTTTATCCCCATCATCCTTGCAATCGTTGCCATCTTTGCCGCGATTGGCGTGACGGGGGTCGTTGGTCAGGTGATCGATCTGAATGAATTCGTCCCGAATATTATGACGATGATGGGACTGGCAGTTGGTATCGACTACGCACTATTCATCCTGTCACGTTATCGAGAGGAGCGAGGGCGTGGTCTGAGTAAGCATGAGGCAATTGAGGCGTCCAGCGGAACCGCTGGACGCGCAGTTGTGTTCAGTGGATTCACCGTTGTCTTAGCACTACTTGGGATGTTCATTATTCCCGAACGAACTTTCCAGGCATTCGGAATCGGTGCGATTATGGTCGTGTTTGTCGCGGTTCTCGTTGGAATGACTTTACTTCCTGCTCTAATAGGAATCCTTGGAGATAAGGTGTGGGCAGTTCGTGCTCCCCTTCCCTTAACGCTCGGCCTGTTCGCAGTTGGAGCAGCGGTTGTAACGCTCACCGTAGGGATCGGGCCACAGCTACTGCTCGCCTCGTTCGCCGTGATAGTGGTGCTCTCACTTATCACCGCCTTCCGCAGGTTCAGCTCATCTAACGGTCGAGATTCAGAATCTCCACTCTCGGATGCCCCTGGCAGAGAAGGAAATATTTGGAACTCCATCACTGTTGGTGTAATGAAACGACCGTGGTCCAGCATGTTCCTCGCTACGGCTTTCCTTGTGGCACTCGGATACTTTTACTTTGACTTGGATAAAGGTACCAGCGGCATCTCGGTACTCCCCGACGATGAGCCTGCTAAACAAGGATTCCAATTACTCAACGAGAAATTTGGATTCGGCTCAAATGCGCCAGCACTGATAGCAATTGATGGTGACGTCGGATCTCTAAACGTGCAATCGGCAATATCTGATCTCGAAAAAGCAATTTCTGATGATGCAGGACTCCTCATGCTCTATCCAGCTGCAGACGATCCCTATACACCGCCACCCGTGCGGATTGAGCCTGGTGTCAGTTTGGCATCCCTGACGGCAGTACTCCCAGGAGATCCGTCAGATCAAACGGCGCTCACCACCATTCGGAGGCTGCGTGAAGACTTAATACCAGCTGCGTTCTCGAGCGTCCCAGAGGAATCTTACAAAATATATGTGGGAGGGAGCTCCGCAGAAGTCGTTGACTCTGTAAAAATCACGGATCAATATCTACCAATTGTTTTTGGATCAGTACTGGGGCTGAGTTTCATTCTTTTACTTTTTGCATTCAGATCCGTCACTATCAGTTTTGCTTCGATACTGATGAACTTGCTGTCAGTAGGTGCTTCTTACGGTCTGGTGGTTCTGGTATTCCAGAAAGGTTTCCTGATTGACCTCTTTGGATTTGAGCAAGTGGATCAGATTGAATTCTGGTTGCCGCTCTTTATGTTTAGTATCTTGTTTGGTCTGTCCATGGATTACCACGTCTTCATGCTGAGTCGAATCAAAGAACATTACGATGTCACTGGGAATGCCACTGAATCTGTCGCATTTGGGCTAAGAACTACTGCGAGCATAATCACTGGAGCGGCACTCATTATGGTCGCTGTATTCGGAGGATTTGCGCTCGGAGACATAGCTTTCTTTCAGTCGATGGGCTTCGGCCTCGGGGCAGCCGTGCTGCTGGACGCAACTATTGTCCGCTCACTACTGGTTCCAAGTGTCATGCGTATTCTTGGTGATAGAGCCTGGTACCTCCCCTCGTGGCTGGAGTGGTTACCAAATATATCCATCGAGGGCAATTCCGATTCGGTCACGAATTGAACGTCGAATATGTACGCTCAGAAGCAGACCTACATGATGTCGCCTACGACGTAGTGCCCATCTGTCCAAATTGGTTCGGATTCAAGGTGCTCCATCAGCCCTAGAAACACTTCATGTTGCTCCGGAAGTTCTGCATTCGCAACGTAGGCCTCCTGGCTCTCAAATACAGCCACGGCCAACCAATTGCCGCCCGCATCAGGGCGCAACACAAAGATTGCGATCGCCCCATCGGGAGTTCGGTCATTATTACTGAACAGGCCTACCACATCATCCTCATGACCGGGCTTCACTGAGAATTCTGCCACTGAACCATACATAGTCGTACCTCTCTACTGTTCGAGTTCACAATTATTTACAGATCACGCTGGATCGTCATTGTTAACACAATACCCGAAAAATCAAACAATTAGTATCGAGAGTTTTGATCAAGTAGTTCGAGTTTCTCCGATTGGGATGAGGAGTCAAACCAGTCAGCAAACTCTACATAGAAATCATCTAGCGACAAACCAAAGGCATTTTTAAACGCTTGCTGATAGCCGAGGTACGCAACGTTCGGATAAAATTCTGTCAGGAATGAATCGTTTGTACCCGTTCTGTTGATCAGCCAGGCTACTCCCCATTGCCCCATGTCGTACATAATTGCTCCACCACATCGACACTGATGCTCATCCAGTGCGTCTTTGTCTGCTCGACTATGAGAGTTCTGAAGCGTAAATCCCCAGCGGTCATATATACGTTGAGCATTTCCAAGTGCGCCAGTCATTGGGCCTTTGAAATCACTCCAATTCTTCTTTTCTGCAAAGTACAGCGCAAAGTATTCCGCTGTTCCTTCCTCAAGCCACAGCGGTCCGTTTCCAAGTTCACAAAGCACATTTTGTTCATCTGAGCATCGAGTCGAGTGTGGGTGGACCACGTGAGCGCTCTGCCATACATGTACATATTCGTGCAGAGTAGTTTTACGGATCATCCCCTCTTTGTATGATGCTTCAGGGGCGCTATAAGTGAAATACTGCACTCGGACGGGCGAAAGTGGTACTGGTGTCTCATGGAGGGCTCCACAACAGTCATCAAAAGTCTTGTAATACGCCTCATTGTATTCTCGACAGGACTCATACTCCGTGTCACGATACCGTTCCAAGTACAAACACGATTGCGCTGCGACGTATTCGACGTCTGGTTCACCGTATCTCACAAGGATATTCATAATTGGGCCCCAATTACCGAACACCTCAGCACCATAGAGTTCAGCCTCACGAATCTGTTCAATAATTCGGGCATCAATCTCAGCTCCGGCAACAAAATACGGCTCAGCGTTACTCTTACTGGCATTAATTAAACAGGTCACATAGTCATCTTTCGGTGTTTGCAACAAGTATTCGCGCTCACTAAATGATCCCTGACATGTCGCCTCTGAGTACATTGGTAGTGTGGTCCTGCTCGGTTCAGTTTTTACAAAATTAGGAAATTCGGGGCACGGGACGGCTGTCCAAATATTGCAGCCTGGCCCGGTATTTTCTGAAACTGCCTTACCGAATGAAATTAATTCCTGCTGCCT
>CAXGQC010000017.1:0-23768 GCA_964011795.1 uncultured bacterium
CCTGCTTCAGACCTAGCCTCAAAGACAGAACCTGGAATCCGCTTTAGTCGTGGAGTGATTCCCTCTGCAGTCGGTGGTCGCGGAACACACGAGAGGAGGCCCGCCGTATACGGATGTTGTGGTTTTGCGAATATATCCGAGACTGACGATTCCTCAACGGTTTGTGATGCATACATTACTGTTACACGGTCGGCAACTCGTGCTATTACACCGAGGTTATGACTGACGAAGAGTATTCCAGCATTAACCCGCTCCTTCAAATCGACAACCAGGTCAAGTATTGTGGCCTCAGTCGTCACGTCTAATCCTGTTGTAGGCTCGTCCATAATTAAGAGGTCGGGCTCGCACGCCAAGGCAAGTGCGATCACAACTCTTTGCTGCATACCGCCAGACAGCTCATGAGGGAATCTTTCGCCAATAGTGTCTGGGGATGCAAGGCCCACTGAATCAAAGAGTTCGACGGCTCGCTCGCGCACTTCGGCTTTATTTAAATCAAGGTGCGTTTTTAAGACCTCTTCCATCTGTGGCCCAATTTTCATTGTGGGATTCAAAGAGGTTTGAGGGTCCTGATACACCATTGCAATACGATTTCCGCGAAGCTTCTCGAGTTCCGATTCATCAATTCCTACGAGATTATTCCCGTCGTAATTTATTTCACCATCGACCTGTACTATTCCAGGGAGATAGCCCATGATCGAATAGGCAACTGTCGATTTTCCGCAGCCCGATTCACCCACAAGCCCAACGACTTCACCGCGATTTACTGTCAATGATGCATCGCGAACTGCCCTCACAGTTCCACGTGGCGTGAAGAAGCTGACACCAAGATTTTTGATTTCTAATAGCGGAGTAGTACTCTCATGTTGATTGTTATTGTTGCTCATTCAGGTAACTCCGATGGTAGTTGTTGCGCGTCTCTGATTCCTTCGGTGAGCAGGTTGACTCCAACTACTAGTGATGCGACGGCTGCAGCTGGCGCCAATGGTACCCATGGAGCTCTCGTTAGGATGGATCGACTATCTGCGATCATTGCTCCCCAATCAGGTGATGGTGGCTCGACGCCCAGACCCAAGAAGCCTAACGATGAGGCGAGTAGGATCGCGTAGGAAAATCTCACTGAGCCTTCTACTGCCAGTACCGGGAGTGCATTGGGCAAGATCTCTCTAAAAATTATGTGAATCGCTGATTCTCCTCGTAGCCGCGCAGAATCGACATACTCCTGCACCTTGATCGAAAGTGTGGCTGAACGGAGAACTCTGGCGACTCTAGGGGCGTGAACTACGGCCATTGTAGCCACTACGAGTACGGGTTCTTTACTTGTTGCAAGTGCAGATGAAATGCCGTCAAGCCAGGCAAGAGAGTCAGATACGGAGAGCACGAGTAATGCCAGAAGCAACGATGGGAATGACATGAGTCCATCAGCTACTCGCATAATCACTTCGTCTGATTTTCCTCCGATGTAACCGCTGATCATTCCTATGGCAGTTCCGATTGCCACCCCAAGTATGGAGCCCACGGCAGAAATAACGATGATTGAGCGTGCTCCAGAGAGAAGTCTGCTGAAGACATCACGACCGAACTGATCGGTACCTAAGATGTGGGGGATTGTACCTGTTTCAGAGGCGGTGAAAGGGCTGGCATATTGCAGATCTGAGAAGTCAGTCGGGCTATACGGAGCTAGTAATCCGCCAAGAACGGCCAATCCTACATGCAGTAGGACAAGTGGGAGTCCTACTCTCCCGGCTGGTGTTCTAAACGCCGAGAATATTGGTCTGAATAGATCGACAATTTTGGCCACAGAAAAATTATTGTTCCCCTCCGACGGTACATGTGATGTGGTCATGAAGAAATCCTGATTCTTGGGTTAAGCCAGGCGTACGCAAGATCAGCTACAAGATTACTGATGGCGTATGTGGCGGCTACCAACAGTGAAATTGCCTGCAAGAGTGGTAGGTCTCGTCGATTGACGGCGTTGATCAGGCTTAGACCCAGACCAGGATAAGCGAACACACTTTCCACGATTATCAGTCCTCCGAGCATCCATCCGACATTTATCGAGATAACACTAATCGTGGGCAACATTGCGTTAGGGACAGCATGCCTCCAGATGACTTGTCTCCGTGGGAGGCCTTTCAAAATGGCTGTTCGGACGTAGTTGGTTCCAAGCGCTTCGATGACATTAGCCCTGGTCATTCTCATGATGTAACCAAAGAGTACAGCAGTCATTGTGGCAATCGGCATGATCAATATTTCTGGTCGATCGAGTGGCGATGTGCCAGGCATTACTAGGCTGGACGAAGGTAGCACTTGGAGAGTGGAGGAAAAGATGACAATTAAAATAAATCCTGTGACGAATTCGGGTAATGAAATAGCGACCAGTGATAAGACACTGACCGTATGATCAGCATTCGATCCCTGACGAACTCCAGCCCAGACTCCAACCAAAATTGCACTAGGGACGGCTATAAGGAAAGCAGTAACCGCAAGCACGAGTGAATTCTGCAGTCTACTTCCGAGAACATCAGTGACAGGTCTGTCCTGTACCAGAGATTTGCCGAGATCCCCTTGCACCGCACCGAGTATCCAATCGGCATAGCGCTGCCACGCTGGTCGATCAAGCCCCATTTGTTCACGGAGTGTTTCCAGTGCTCCGGGAGTCCTGCTCTTCCCTAATACAGCTTCTGCAACGTCTCCCGGCAGAACCTCAGTTACACCGAAGATAGCCAAAGAAACAACGAACAGGGTCACGAAAATTAACGTAAAACGGACTATAAGAAAACGAATCATAATCTATGGTCGCCAAATTTATATTTTTAAATACAAATGCCCTAGAGAATATATATAGTCTCTAGGGCATTTGTAAGAGTTGCTATTTAGGCTTCCTCAAACCAACCTCTCGATAGGAATGGCCATCGACTTGGGTGGGCCTCTATATTGCGGACGTTAGTTCCTACTCCCATAAGAGTACTCGCGAATACAGGTATCACTCGGTAAGCCTGCTCAACTAGATGCTTCTGGATGGAGCTATATGTTGCTTTCCTGTCATCATCGCCCTCTCCTCGAGCACGTTCGATAAGCGCATCTAAGGCATCGTCCTGGTGGAAAGTTTCATTCCAAGGTGCGTCACCGTGATACACGATACTGAGTGCAGCATCGGGGTTTCTTCCATTCCAGTTCACGGTCAACATTTGCACGTCTTCACGGTTTAGCCACCATTTGGACCAGTACTCATCTTCTGGCTTCTTATCAATAGTCACATTGAATCCCGCGTCACGTGAGTACTCCTGGAAAGTCAGAGCGATCTCTTCGTGGTAGGTAGCCCCCATCGTTGTAACTGGCACATCAAGCCCATCGGCGTAACCAGCTGCAGCTAGGAGATCCCGAGCCTTTTGCAGGTCGTAACCTGGTATCGCTACTCCGGAGTCATAATGTGGATCGTTCGGTGCAATTGGATGGTCGTTTGCTACCGCACCCAATCCTTCGAGCACCTTTGACAAATTTTGCTCTCGGTTAGTTGCAGCCTGAACAGCTTGACGGACCCGAATGTCATTGAACGGAGCAATCAGAGTGTTCATTGCTAGTGTCATGTACGAGGCTGACGTGGCTTTTGACGCACGTGAATTAGGACTTGCATCGACCTCTGGTACTGAAGCCGCTGTGATCCTATTGACCTGATCTATCTGACCACCCTTGAGTGACTCAATTCGAGTTTCTGGCTCAGGAAGATAGAAAAATTGGATGTTGTCGAAATAGGTGTTGCCAGAGTCCCAGTAATCTGTATTTCGTTCGAACGTAGTGGTTTCCCCAGGTACGTTACTCGTCATTTTGAAGGGACCGGAACCTACATACTTACCAATTCCCCAGTTGGTCGGGTCATCATGCTGAGGAGCAATCTTTCCCTGATAAAATGACAATGTGTTCAACCAAAAGGCATTTGGTGCCTCAAGTGTCATTTTGACTGTGTTCTCGTCCACCACCTCAGTAGTTCCTGCAGCTAGTGAACCCAGCTGGCCTGCTGGAGGTGCTTCCATCGCAAAAATTCGATCAAAGGTGAATTTTACGTCTTCAGCGGTTACGGATTCACCGTCATGGAATTTATTGTTTTTACGTAGTTTGAATGTGTACTCTCGTTGGTCAGGTGTCTCCCATGATTCTGCAACGCCACCAGTAATGCTCAGGTCATGCTGCTTAACTACGAGATTTTCTCCAGCCTGCCAGCCGATTGCAGCTTCTGCATCACTGGTAAAGAATGCGGGGTCGGTAGTAGAAAGCTCAATATCAGGAGCTGAACGTAATGTTCCTCCCTTACTTCCATCTGTGCCACCAGAATCACCATCGAGCACGTTACAACCCAGTAGTGAAGCACCGGCTAAGCCTGCGCCACCAATTACAGCACCTCTTACGAGGCTCCGTCGCGAGATTAATCTTTTACTCCAGTAGTTGCTCTTCAGCTGCTCGTCCATACATAACTCCTCAATCTACTATTTTAATTACAAGAGGCGGCCCCACTCAAAAGTTTTGAGCTAAGAAACTTACCCTTAAGTCAACTTGGACAGTCGCGAACTGAGAGCGAAAGCAAATTATGCTCGTCGAGCTCGTACAGCTTCACTGTCGGCTGCGTGGGCTACCTAACGCTCTGTACCGTACTAAATTTCACATGGTATGGCAAGTCATATGAGTCATGTTTGTTGATTTAATTAGTCGTCTAATGGCATTCAGATCAGACTTGATTTGGAGATCTTCACGGTGTGGGTCTCCGCTAGGACTTAGCACAAATACGTGCTATTCATTAGCAATTACGTATTAGAGGGATGTTCCCTAGAAATTCGACGGAGGTTCGAGATGTCTGGAAAATTCATTGTCGCAGTGCAAAAACCGAGACAAATTCAGCAGGGTGGGGGCTCACAATTTAATTTAGCTGACTCCTATGAGCTCGAACGTGAGGCATTGGATCCGATTGGGGCAGAGATTGTCGAAATAGACGCTGAAACCGACGAAGAATTCATAGAGCAGGCCAAAGGCGCAGATGCAGTGATAGCAAGAGGTCGGCGCATCAACGCCGAGATTGTGGCTGGACTAGAGAACTGCGTGATTATAGGAGTCGGCAGCGTCGGTACTGATACTGTTGACGTGCAGGCTGCAACAGAAGCCGGAATACCCGTAACCAATGTCCCTGACACGTTTATTGAGGAGGTGGCAGATCATGCAATGACCTTATTGCTCGCGTCACACCGCCGGCTTTACGAGATGCGGGACATGATGTTGAGCGGAAGATTTTCAGAGGGACACCCATACTTAAGACAATTCCCTCGACTGTACGGTCAAACAATCGGACTTGTATCATTTGGCAATGTGGCGCATGCTATGGCACGAAGATGCCAGGCTTTCGGCTTGCGTGTGATAGCTCATGACCCCTATGTCAGTGAAATCGAAATGACCTCAAATGGGGTCGAACCAGTTGCCTACTCTGAATTGTTTGAGAGGGCTGACTTTGTGTCTAACCACGCTCCATATAACGAGACCACACACCACATGATTTCTTCCCCACAGTTTGCTGCGATGAAGAATTCTGCTCTTTTTATCAACACTGGGCGAGGAGGGTGTCACGACGAAGATGCTCTCATAGATGCTCTGCAAAACGGTGAGATAGCTGGTGCTGGACTTGATGTTTTTGAAATCGAGCCGATCGAAAGAGAAAATCCTTTGTTAACAATGTCCAACGTGATTGTTACTCCTCATGTGGCCTCGGCTAGTTCTCGAATGATGCCTGAAGCCAGAAGAAAACTTGGACGTGAAATTGCGTCTGCGCTTCTTGGCGACTGGCCAAGAAGTGCAGTAAATCCAGATGTACTGAGGAATTCAGGACTTAGAAGATGGCAGCCCATGCCTATGGGGCGAGGTCCGAATCGCTAAACGAGTTGCAAACTAGTTTTGCTGAAGATTCAGTTAGTCACGTCCAGAATTTCCAAGGAGATTTCACCCCTTGGTGCTTGAAATCTGGCTACGTCACCAGGTGCCAGGTCGAATAATGCCTCGCCCATCGGTGATTCGATCGATATATGAGTCGGAGGATTAGCCTCAACATGGGATACCAGTACGATTTCCCGTTCCTTGCCGTTTGCATCCTTTATTCGGATTTTTGAACCCAGACCAGTCCTGCCATCAGTTCTATTACCTTGAATGACTGCGTTATGAATTTGTGCCTCTAGGTCTCTGATAGCGGACTGTAGTTTGGACATTTCTTCCCGGGCAGCATGGAGAGGAGCGTTTTCGCTAAAGTCACCATCAGCTCGTGTTCTGTTCAGCTCTTGCGATAATGCCGGTACCTGGGCATTGAGCTCGACGAGTCGTTGCTGCATTTTTTGGAGGTCTTCTTCTGTTACTAATACGGCTTCTGAGTTATTTGCATCTGCCATTTTCATAAGCCTTTCGTTGAGGTTTTTACCAACAAATTCCCAATATTGAATATTTCGAATAACGATTATGTTCTAGAGTGTGGATCACGAGGATACACGATGAGTAATTCAATTGTCTCACAGGAGCTCACCCGCGGAGTACCCACAAAATATTTAACCCCGAAATTACTGGTGGCTTTCGAAGCCTATTTATCAAAGCTGATGGAATTGAATACCACTGCTGGGTTTACGTCACTGACAGATCCTCGTGTGATCGTACAACGCCATTTTGTTGAGCCAGTTGGTCTTTTACATCTTCTGCTAGAGAGGGAGCACATTACTGCCGATTCCTTGTGCGATGTTGCTGACATTGGTACTGGCGGAGGGTTCCCGTCGGTTCCTATGGCACTAGTACACGGCGGTATGAAATTGAGCTTAATCGAGTCCAATAAGAGGAAAGCAGATTCACTCCGCCAGATATTAGAAATGCTGGAACAATTTGGACTTCTAAGCGAACCAAGCGTGTTCAGTGACAGAGTGGAAACCATCGGTAGATTCCCTGAATGTCGTGGCATGCACGACGTAGTCGTTTCCAGGGCCGTCGCCCGAGTTAACGTAATGATCGAATACGCACTACCACTCCTCAAACTAGATGGAATATTGGCACTTGTTAAAGGTTCTCGGAGCGATCAAGAAATTCAAGACGCTCAGAATGCCTTGCAAGTAGTGGGCGGCGAGCTGGTTGAAAAGATAGAGTTGCCATTCACTACCAGTGTAGAAAGCCAGTATGTCATCTTGATACAAAAGAAGAGAGCTACTGATGATCGCTACCCTCGCAGGCCTGGAATACCTATCAAGCGACCGTTATAGCTGTTTCACCCGTGTCTAAAGACGATATATTTCATCCACGATCATTGATAAAAACAGTGCAGTTAAATACAGGGTCGAATAACGAAACATAAGTCGAGTGAACCGCACCGTATCACCTTGCAAAAGTCTTAGAGAAATATACAGAAATCCCAGACCTGTCAGTAATGCGGTAAGTATGTAAATCAGTCCCATAGATCCTATGAAGAAAAAAGCGACTGTTGATGCAACAGTTAGGCAGGCCCAAAGTAAGATTTGATTTTTCGTGTATTGGTTGCCAAGAACGTTTGGTGCCATGGGAATATTAGCTCTTTTATAGTCTTCGGATAAACCAATAGCTAGAGCCCAGAAATGCGGTGGTTGCCAACAAAATACTATGAGAAATAGTAGAAGTCCCTCGATAGCAATCTGATCAGTGACCGCTGTCCATCCTATTAGAGGAGGCATTGCACCGGCGATACCCCCTAAAACGGTATTGTGGACGGTTTTTCGCTTCAGAATCACACTGTATATAAGCGCATAAAAGACGAATGCAAAGAGGGAAAGCATTGCAGACAGTGGATTGACCATTAGCCACATCCATACGGTGCTAAAACCTCCGAGTGACAGACCTAGCGTTGTTGCAGTGCGAGCACTTATGGTTCCTCGAGGTAGCGGTCGGTTCTGCGTACGTTGCATCACTCCGTCAATTTCTCCGTCTATTGCCATATTTATAGAAGACGCGCCTCCAGCGGATGCGATGCCGCCGAATATAGTTGCTATTACAAGCTGCCAGCCTGGCCAAGTTCCTTCAGCCAAAAACATCGCTGGAATTGTTGTTATCAACAATAAAAGGACAATCGATGGCTTCATCAATGTGACGTAGTCTTTAACCAGAGTGCCACGACTGGGCTTCATCGATGATTCGGAGAGGGCGTCTGACTGAATAGTCGATTTCATCAATAGTTAGGGTTCCCGCTTATTGTTTCCACGAGAAGCATAACTCAAAAGAGGTAGATACTCAGCAAAAGTACGGGATACCGGCTAAGTATCGTCCGAATCTTGGTCATTTTCTATTTGTTCTATCTCGGTTCGTAGTGTTCGGATTCTTAGTTGCAGGATTATCAGATAGGTAAACAGACCCGCCCAGAATACGGCGAAGCCAGCGAATAGGAAATTAATAGCAGACATTGCAACCTCTAAATTCTTACTTGGTATTAACGAACCCGACCCTTGATTTTCAATAATCGTTGCGATAGGAGCTCTATTTCAACCCCTAAAACAATAAACCAAACTGCGACTAATAATACGGCGGCTACAGAGAACAAGGTCACTAGCAGCATTTCTGTAGGGAGCGCCGGGTCTAGACGAGAAACAATTGGTTGTGGGTGGAGTGTTCGCCACCAACGCACGGACATATGAATAAGAGGCACATCTAGAAATCCGATGATTGCATAGACCGAGCAGAACCGAGCTATTCTTTCGTTATCCAGTTCGCTGGATTTTCGGGCTACTAGGTAAGCGGCAAATATTAGAAAAAGTATCAAGGTTGTAGTAATTCGAGGATCCCATTGCCAGTAGACACCCCATATTGGCCGGCCCCACAAAGCTCCTGTGATGAGTGTCAGAGCTGTGAATATTAAACCGACGAGTGCGGCTGCTTGCGCTCCAGCGTCCCACTTGAAGTCTCGCGTGATTAGAAACAGAGCCGAACAACCAGCTGTAATCCCAAAAGATAGGTATGATGCCAACGCCGAGGGTAGGTGAACGTACAGTAATCTTTGCACATCGCCCTCAACTACTTCTGTAGGAGCTGAAACGAGCGCCAGACCCGCCATTACAGTGATTGCAACACCTACTACGGGCGGTAATACTGTCCAGCGTAAGTTATACAAAGTGTTCAAGTTCATAGGAATACTATCTCAATTATTTTCTCAATCAGCCAGTGGGAACATCAATGCGGAAATTAGAGTGGTCCAGATCGCAAATAGCACAAGTAACATCATCCACGGCGCTCCATCGGGAGTGTCATCGAGTACTGAGGCAGTCGCTTCGACACAGGCGATCAGCAACGGTACCAGCAGCGGGAGGGCCATGACAGGCAGCATGAGGTTCGTACTTTTCGAACCGAAACTTAGTGCGGATAGAAGGGTGGTCAATGAGCAGTAACCGAGCGTACCCAGAAGCACGATCATGATTATGTTTATTTGAAAAATATCCTCATTGAACAATACTGTGGCACCCAAGAGTACGGGAATCTGTATCGCAGCTAGTTGGATGAAATTCGAAATTGTTTTCGAGAGATAGACAATTGTTGGGTGGACAGGGCTTATTCGTAAAGCATCGAGTACACCATTTTCACGGTCTGCATGGAAAGATTGGCTCGCAGAAAAGATGCCAGCAAAGAGAAAAACCGTCCAAATCACTCCTGGTAAAAGTGAGACAACAATCCCAGAAGCAAGATCAAGCGCAAAGGAATAGATCAGGAGCGCTGCACATGCAAACAGCGCAGTGGTCAGCCACGCCGATTTCTCACGCCATGTCAATTTCAGATCGGCTACGGTGAGGCTGATAAGACAAGAGTATTGATAAGCAAGATCCATCAGTAAGTCACACTTTCCACTAACTTGCCGTCGTCGACTCGTATCATCCCGGTCGCCCAATCATTTATCCGCTCTGTTCTGTGAGTGGCCGAAAGCACCGTGATTTGCCTTTGTGAATCGGGTTTTAAAATCAGCTGGTCGAGGAGGTCTAGTCCGTTCGCATCTAGGCCGATCTCTGGTTCATCCAATAGTAAAACCAGCGGCTTGTTTAATAAACATTTAGCTATCATTAGGCGTTGTTTTTGTCCTCTGGAGAACTCGCCGATACGTGCTGACACTTTTTTTGATAGGCCTACCTGCTTCAGGACTTCTCTGATTCGGAGATCTGCGTCACCTACCTTGTAAAGTTTTGCAAATAAGTTCAGTTCCTCTATTGGGGAAAAGTTTGTGTGGAGCATCGGTTGATGCTGCATCACACCAATCAACCCTCTGAGCTCATTAGGATTTTTTACAACATCATGTCCATGGACCCAAGCTTGACCGTCTGACGGTCTGAGAAGTGTATTGAGTAATGAAAGGAGAGTTGTCTTACCAGACCCGTTATTGCCGATGAGAGCAATTCTTTCTCCACGTTTTATTTCCAGAGATACATCTACAAGTGCCGGTTTGCCCTGAAATCGCTTCGTGAGATGGCTAGTTTTTATCGATATTTCAGTCATGAGTTATCTTTGCGTACGCTTGAGTCTGAATAATAATGTGTATCCGATGGCAAGCGGAAATATTATTGAGGCTCCGGTCCACATCCAGAGGAGAAGATTTACGCCTCCAATACCTAGACTCACTCTGATCTCTTCACCGTACGATTCGACAAAATAAAGAATCACTTCGTCAGCTGAGCGGCCAGCGGCCAGCTGCTCTCTTATCGACTGCTTCATATCGTTACAGATAGCAAGGCTACAGGTGCTTAATTTCTCGTTCGCACACACAGGGCAGCGTAACTGTTCCTCTATTGAGAGTGCTTGAGAACTGATATCTGTTTCAGGTGTCTGAGATTCCACTGTTTTCTCGAAGAAAACAAACGCGCTCAGGGTTGATATAGCTCCGAGAACCAAAATGCGTAGACCAAAATGTTTCATGTTCAGGCCGCTCGTATTTTTTTCTCGGGTGTGAAGCACATAAATAACCCGGCTATATAGATCCCTGCACCTATCCAAAGCCACTGGACCAGTGGTTTGATAATGATTTGAATTTCAGCGACCTTTTCTTCGTTCCAGCCTTGGGTAAATACGTAAACATCGCGCAACAGATTGCTGTTTATATCGACGATCGATACAGGTTGGTCAGGGGCCACGAAAAAGAATCGTCTGCCTGGCCTGAGTGTATCGACAACCGAGTTCGATCCAGGGTCACGCATTTCGATGTTTGTTCCCGCCTCTATTTCAATACCGTTCACGTTTGGTCTGTTGCCCCAGAGGTCTGTGTACTCAAACGCATAGGATCCCACTACGAATTGTTCGCCAGGAGATACGATCACTCGTGCGCGTTCCTCCATGATGCTCGATCCGATAATACCCAGTGCCATAATTGCTAGTCCAACGTGTGCGAAATACCCTCCGTATCGTCGCATCAGAGACATTGTGCTTGTAATGAGGGTTTTGTCAGATGTTTGAAAAGTCTCTCTACTGCCAGTAAAAATAGTCTGTACGTGTCCCCCTATGATGAACAACGCGAAAAATACGCTAGTGACTCCAAGTGCACCGCGCAGACCATAAACAACAAACGTCACGAGTCCCAGTAGCGCAAGTAAAGAAGGCAATCTGACTTCTTGGATGAAATGGTGTTTTGGAGTGTTCCCCCATAAGAGGTGAACAGTAATGCTAAGTAAGAGGAGTAGCACCACTAATAGTGGTCCCACAGTGTCTACAAAGAAAGGCGGCCCTACAACAACTCGGGCACCATTCAGAATTTCCGTAACCACGGGGAAAATAGTCGCCCCAAATATCACGAGTCCAATTGCAACCATCAGAAAATTATTAAAGATGAGGCCAGTCTCCCTAGAGCTAAAGGATTGATACTCAATGCTACCTTCTTCATCGGGTCTATTTATTGCGGCCACCACCAGGGGTGCGAGCAGAGCTAGCCCAAGTAGCCCAAGGAAATAAGGACCTATTTCTGATTGGGCAAATGAATGTACCGATGCTATTAATCCTGACCGCACATTGAAAGTACCGAATATCGCCAAAGCGAAGCTCATACAAGCGGCTATCAGTATCCAATTTTTAAATGCCCCTGAACGCTTGTAAATCGGATACAGATGTAAGAATGTTACGAGTGGTAACAATGGAAGAAGAGCACAGTTTTCTACTGGGTCCCAGCCCCAATATCCGCCCCATCCAAGCACCGTATAGGCCCACCAAGCCCCCAAAAAATTACCAGCAGACAACACAAGTAGAGAGATTAAGCTCCATTTTCTGAGTTGAGCCATATCTTCAGTACTGTTCTTCCCTCTGATGATCGCACCGAACGCTAGTGCGAAAGGTACACCGGTGCTTGCTAGTCCAGTTAGTAGCATGGGCGGATGGATCAGCATCGTTGGGTCAACTAGTAATGGATTAAGGCCTATTCCTTCGATGAAATCACCGCTACTTGACGCAAATGGAGAGTCCAGCCAAACCAACGGAATAAGAAAGAGAACCACTATCACGGAGAGAATAGTATGCGTGAGCGCATCTTTGGAAGATTGTGTACTGAAATTTTGCAGGAGTAATCCGATGGCGATGACAAGACTCCAGATCAGCAGAGAGCCGGCCTGTCCAGAATAAAATGCAGCCAATTTGTAAGGAGTTTGCATTTGGCTGGACGAGTGTTCGACGACATAAAGCAAACTGAAGTCATCTGTCAGCAGACAAAACACTAATATGCCGCAGGCAATAGCAATTGTCGTGACAAGAATCACTCCACACACCCGCAGCATGGTGAATTGTTTACTTGAGATGTTTGGTCTTGCCAATGTTATGTAGAGACCGAAGAATACTCCGAAGATCCCCGTGACCAGACTAACGATCAGCGCTGATTGACCTATGAACTGTGTCAGATCCAGAGACACTAATATACTTTCCTATCGCATTAGCGCTGACGTTATTTTTCTTCCTCATCGGATGTACTCTTGGGCTTTACGAAGTTCGACGATATTGATTCCTCAGGGACTTCACCCGCAAAAAATTCATTTTCATGCTTGATAATGATTTGATCGCCAGCAATGTAATCGATCTCTCCCAGACCCTCAACGAGGACTAAGGCATACGGTCCAAAAAGGTTGGGTACCACTTGACCGCTGAATTCGACTGCGATCCGGTCATTTATATCGCCTACGATATCGAATCGTAATAGCCTGCCATCCTGGTTGACTATCGACCCTTCCACAACTCGTCCAGCTACTCTAACTCTTTTTCCAACATTTGCTTCATCAAGTAGGTACTCGCTGGGGGTTAAGTAATATGACAAATTTGAGGTTGCTGCTCGTGCGACTAATACACTTATGGCTCCGATTGATATCAGAATAACGAGCAATAGTGTCGTGCCTGGTCCAAGTTTAAAAGTTTTCAAAATGTAGATTCCAACATTATCTCAGGATTGTCTAGCCATCTGAATTCACTAATAAGTCAAGGAGTTCTTTCAGATTATTTTCAGACAACTCGCCGTCGTACCTTTTAAATATACGTAAGTCTGGCGACAGAAGCAGCATTGTGGGGAGACCTCGGATTCCGTAGTCGATGTGGATACGTCTTTTGGCATCCAAGATTACAGGGAAGCTGACTGGATATTCCTCAGCAAATTTCCTCGCATCGGATTCAGGCTCCCAGATATTGATCGCCAGAAACTCAACATTCTGAGCCTTATATTCCTCATAAAGTGATTCCATAAATACGGCCTCACGTTTGCACGGGGCACACCAAGATGCTCTGAACGAAATTAGTACGTACTTGTCTGTGAGACTGTCAGAGCTGAAGAAATTCTCTTCTTTGGCAGATGTTTCTGAACCCCCAATCATCACTCCTTCAAAATTTGCTGCTGTTGCTCCTGCTGGTGCTGCACTTTGGAGAACTGAGAATTCGGTCTGCTCTGAACGAATCAGCGAGAGCGCAAATAATCCGATGAACGCTAGCGAACCGATGAGTATTAACCATACTGTTTGACGACTACTGATCAATTGAAGTGCACCTAACTCACCTTAGTATTTTACAGGTAAGCCTTAAACATTTGACTCTGAGCAAACCTTGTGAATACTCCTCAAGCTGGGTCGAACCATACCGAGATGCGATGTTAGACTATCTAACAAGGTCATTTAGTGATAAAAAGTTGCTGCGTACTTAAAAAGATCGTTTAAGAAGGTCAATTCCTTGGGGAGGGAACGATGACAAGTCGCTCGAGACAGATTGTTACCATTGCCGGGTCTCTAATACTCGTGGCATTTGTAACTTGGTTACTATTCATTGCATTCGACGAATCAGCAGTGGATAACAGAATGAGCACTCTGAATCCGTTATCCTGGCAGGCTCAGCGTTATCACGATGTATATGAGCTCGTCTGGTGGCTGTCTGGGGCCGTATTCGTTGCAATAATGGCGGCGACCCTGATACTGAGTATTCTGTACCGCGAGCGGCCAGGTAATGAGCCAAGACGTGATATTCATGGCAATACTCGCCTGGAGATACTCTGGACGATCATCCCAATCATAATTGTATTAATCATGGTTGTTCCCACCTTTAGTGCTGTGATCGCTGTGGAGGCAGATGCAGATGAAGGCGCACTTGAGGTTACGGCAACTGGTCATCAGTGGTGGTTTGAGTTCACGTATCACGATGAAGACGGCAACGAAATGTTCAGGACCGCGAATGAAATGCACGTGCCGGTTGGTAGAGCGGTAAATGTTAGCCTGCAGTCCAATGACGTGATACACGCGTTCTGGGTTCCTGCACTGTTCGGTAAAAAAGATATGATGCCAGGCCACAATAACAGGCTTTGGTTCACACCTAATGCCGGAACTGAAGGTATGCACTATGGCCAGTGTGTCGAGTATTGTGGCGATTCCCATGCCAATATGCGATTTAGGATATTTGTCGATTCGGAAGAAGACTATGACCAATGGGTAGCCAATCAAATGAGTGATGCTAGTTGGTCGAATGATGAATTAGTTCAGGCGGGTAGAGAGCTTTTCGTAGCGAAGGGTTGCAACTCGTGTCATCAAGTTGCGTACAGCAAAGACGACGCACCCGATTGGCTCATTCCACCTACGGTGGCGGCTATCGGTCCAAACTTGAGTCATCTTGCTAGCCGCACCACTATTGCTTCGGCATTGCTGGATAGGGATGAAGCCTCCATGCGAGAGTGGTTGGCTAACCCTCCTGCTGTTAAACCAGGGTCACGGATGCCAAATCTTGAACTAACTGAAGACGAGATAACCAAGCTCATTGCGATGTTGGACAGTCTCGAATAGATAGACGTTAAGAGCTCCAAAGAAAGAAGAAAGGACTGATGAATGGCTACAGCTACTGACAGTATAGGTACCACTCAAAATGACCAGTCAAAAGTATGGGAGTGGTTGACCACTGTTGATCACAAAAAAATAGGTACGATGTATGGGATTACCGGTTTTACCTATTTTCTTATTTCCGGTGTTACGGCCTTAGCGATACGAACGCAGTTGGCTGTGCCACGCGGAGAGGTCTTAAGCGCAGAACTATACAATCAATTTTTTACAATGCACGCCCTAATGATGATTTTTTTGGCAATCATGCCGATGGGTGCCTCTTTCTTTAATTATTTCATCCCGTTACATATTGGTGCCCGTGATGTGGCCTTCCCTAGATTGAATGCACTTTCGTATTGGGTATTTTTGTCCGGTTCACTAATTTTATTCTCGTCATTTTTCTTAGGCGGGGCTCCAGATGCTGGATGGTTTGCCTATGCTCCACTTACTGACAGCCAGTACTCTGTTGGCTCTGGTATGGACTATTACAGTGTCGGACTGATTATTCTAGGATTGTCGTCTCTAATGGCGTCGCTTAATTTTGCCGTCACAATTTTGAATATGCGTGCACCTGGCATGACAATGATGCGGCTACCGGTATATATGTGGATGACCTTGGTCGTGTCTTTCCTTCTTATTCTGTCCCTGCCAATTGTTACGGTTGCGCTGGTGATGTTGTACTTTGATCGTAATTTCACGACCAACTTTTTTACTCCTGAGACAGGGGGTGACCCGGTACTTTGGCAGCACCTGTTTTGGCTGTTTGGCCATCCTGAAGTATATGTACTGATTCTTCCTTCGATGGGGATCGTGTCAGAGGTGATTCCGGTGTTTTCACGTAAACCCTTATTTGGCTATGCAGCGATCGTTTTCGCGGGAGCCTCCATTGGTGTGCTCGGGTTCGGGGTATGGGCCCATCACATGTTTACTACGGGATTGGGTACTGTTCCAGCACTAGTCTTTAGTGCGACCACCATGGGCATTGGTGTCCCCACAGGGGTGAAAATCTTCAACTGGCTTTCGACGATGTACGGAGGCAGTATACGTTTTACGACTGCCATGTATTTCTCAGTGGCATTTATTGCGTTGTTCACAATTGGTGGGATCTCAGGTGTAATGCATGCTGGCCCCGCTGTTGATTCTCAGCACCAGGATACCTACTTTGTAGTGGCTCACATCCACTATGTACTCTTTGGCGGCGCGATCATGGGTATATTCTCTGGAATTTTCTATTGGTTCCCCAAAATGACCGGCCGTTTCCTAAGTGAGACCCTTGGTAAGTGGTCGTTCTGGGTCATGTTCGCTGGAATGAATCTTACCTTTTTCCCTATGCATTTCCTTGGGGTATCTGGAATGCCTAGACGGATCTATACGTATGATGAGGGCTTTGGTTGGGAAGCATGGAATATGGCTGCCACAATCGGGTCATATCTCATTGCAGTCAGCGTTCTTATCTTCTTAGTTAACTTTTTCCGAACCATGCGCCAAGAGCCGACTGCCCCCGATAATCCATGGGATGGCTCGACTCTGGAATGGGCTACGAGTAGTCCGCCACCTGAGCATGACTTTGATGTGGTACCTGAAGTCCATTCCTATACTCCACTATGGACCAATCGGGATATGGGCATAGCCCCCCCCGAAGTGCCAGAAAATAATCATATCCACCTGCCACCACCATCGTATATGCCCTTGATACTGGCTATTGGTATTGGCGTTCTTGCAGTCGGTCTACTCTCCCACCTTGCATTAGTTGGAATTGGGGTCGCAGTAGCAATTTATGGAATCTGGGGATGGACTCTAGAGCCTACCGAGTAGTCGGTGACACTCGAGTGACAAAGTAAGAGGAGATTACATGGCCGCCGCAACACATGAGACTCAGCATCATACGAGCATGGGAGTGGATAACCGAAAGCTTCTGATGTGGATTTTTCTTGCATCTGAATGTTTGTTTTTCGGGAGTTTGCTCTCAACCTATCTCATATTCAAGGGAGAATCTCTGAGTGGTCCAGGGACAGATATTTTTGCCTTTGAGATTACATCTATCTCTACGTTTGTTCTTCTTATGAGTAGTTTATCGATGGTGCTTGCTGTGTATGGTGCCCAACATGGTCGAGTAGGACTCATGAAGGGAATGCTGCTAGTAACTATTGTTTTGGGCCTGATATTTCTTGGGTTTCAGGTATACGAATTTCGGCATTTCGGTTCAATAGGCCTGAATTTGTCGACTAACCAGTTCGGAGCATCATTCTATCTGCTTACTGGTTTTCACGGATGCCACGTCGGTGTAGGGGTACTGTATTTGTCCTCGCTGCTTCTTGGAGCTTTCCGAAGGAATGGAATTGGTAAAGAAACTCCTCTTTATGTGGATATAGGTGGCCTGTATTGGCACTTTGTGGATATTGTTTGGATCGTACTGTTCACAGTTGTGTATCTGATCCCTGCGTATTAGGGAATGCATGCGTTACAGTACTGATTAATAAGGAGACAAGACAAGATGGCTGAATCTCATATCGAAGAATCTCACGACGAACATCCTACAACGACCATCCGACAGTACCTTTTGATTGGCCTAATACTGTCCGTGATAACGGCTGTGGAGCTCGTCATGTCTCTATACGAGGAAGAGCTTGGCGTTGTTTTGATACCTGGGCTCTTGATTTTTTCAGCGATTAAATTCTATATCGTAGTTGCTATGTTCATGCATTTGAAATTCGACTCTATTCACTTCACTCGAATGTTTGTATTCGGTTTTGTACTAGCGACGGCGTTGCTGTTGGCTGTAGTCGTTCTCTTCGCCACGGACGCTACCGATGCGATTGGTGGTGGTTTTGTTGGTGATCCGATAGAGCACAAAGACGACCACTAAATATTTTCTTGACCTCGCTACGTTGATTCTGGTCTGACTAAAGTGACTCAAGTCTGGAGTACCTTTTGAGGGAATTCGATGAGCAGCTGGATGTTAGCTTCCAGTTTCCAGGGCACGTTGGCGTCGAACATGAACTGGGAGACTCTGTTTGGTCGCATTGGAACTTCGATCCTGAACTTCTAATCCCATTTGTGGTTCTGTCTTTTTTTTATATTCGGGGTTTAGCAAGATGGGAAGAGAGAACACGTGACCATCCCTGGTGGAGAACAGCTCTCTATTTCCTAGGATGGTTAGTTCTCCTAGGTGCAGTTGAATCCCCTTTGGATTTTCTTGCTGAACGACATTTTTTTGCTCATATGATCCAGCATGAATTACTGATAATGGTTGGAATGCCTTTGACCTTGCTTGGAGCCCCGACCACACCTGTGAGTCGCGGATTGCCTAATTTAATTAGGCGCTATCTGGTTTCACCGACGATGAGATCTTTTTTCTTCAAGCTCGGACGAGCACTTTTTCTAAGTCCAATTATTGCTGGAGTCTTGGTTAATGCAGTGATCATTGCGTGGCATATCCCGGATATGTATAACTTAGTTTTAACGAGCAACGTGATCCATAGAATTCAGCATCTGAGCTTTCTCATTGTGGCCTGGCTGTTTTGGTGGAATATCATTGACCCCAAGCCGTTGCATGCCCGCATGGCTCTCCCGATGAGAGCCATATTTATCTTTTTGACCGGGATGCCGAAACACGTAGTGGGTGCGTTCCTTGTCTTTTCATCAACCTTCTTTTATACCGGTTACTTGGAATTTGCTCCCGTTTTCACCTCGATTAGCCGAGCAGATGACCAGACTCTCGGTGGACTGATTATGTGGGTTGGTGCTTTGTCAATTCACCTAACGGCGATGGGGCTAACAATTTTCATTTGGATGCGCAGACAGCAGATTGCACAGCAAAGACATTTGCTTGAACTGCAGGGCAATGATTGACGGGAGACTGTTAGTTGCCTAGGATTGAATTCCAGGGTTTGTTTGCGTACAATATACGCAAAGTAAAATGATAGGGCAAAAGATGAAATCTTTTCGAGTCTCTCTCGCGCAGGTTAATACAACAGTGGGCGATTTTGAGCGTAACATCGACCTTATATTGACGAACGCTAGGGCTGCTTCTGATTTAGGTGCTGAACTAGTGGTATTTCCAGAACTTGCAATTTGTGGATACCCGCCTGAGGACCTACTTCTACGCTCTGCATTCATTGACGACGCACGAAGTGCATTAAATCAGCTCGCCAATGATGCGCGAGGCATGCCTCCACTCGTTGTTGGGTCACTTCATTTTGACAGACATCTATATAACAGTGCCTCGGTCCTCCACGAGGGAGCGGTTATAGCTGATTACCATAAGCAACGGCTTCCAAATTATGGAGTCTTCGACGAGGAGAGATATTTTCAAGCTGGTGATTCATCGCTGATTTGTGACATCTCCGGTGTTGATGTGGGCATCAATATTTGTGAAGATATTTGGTATCCAGACGGACCGATATCTGACGTTGCGCTTGCCGGTGCGCAAGTGGTGGTTAACATAAACGCTTCTCCGTTTTCAGCGAACAGGTCACAGCTTCGGGAAAGAATGATTTCAACACGTGCTATGGATCACACTGTGGCTTTGGTCTATGTGAATCAAGTTGGTGGACAGGACGAATTGGTATTTGATGGGAATTCATTTGTTGCTTTGGCCGATGGAGAAATAATAGCCAGAGCTAAGTCGTTTGAGGACGATCTTCTAACGGTTGATATTGAGTTAGAGGATGTTCGACAAAAGCAACTACACGATTCACGACTTCGGCAAATGCGATCGCAGGATTCACGTCTGGAAGAGCCAGCATGCGATTTTGTGAAAATTTCTGGTGAGGTGATGCCGAAACCTCCGATTCTAAGAGGTCCAGAAGTAGAGACAGATCCCAACAAAGAGATCTATCAGGCATTAGTGACTGGCACCAGAGATTACATTGAGAAAAGCGGATTTGAGAAAGTATTCGTCGCGTTATCTGGCGGAATCGATTCAGCTCTAGTAGCAGCGATCGCCGTTGATGCGCTGGGACCGGAAAAAGTGACGGGGGTATCACTACCATCCCGATACTCTTCGGAAGGTTCAGTGTCTGATGCGGTCGATCTTGCCGAGAACCTCGGGATACCTCTTCTGTCGATACCGATTGAAAATATACATGGACCCACCTTGGACCTACTTCTACCGGAGTTTCGAAATCTGGGCGATCCGGATCCTGGAGTGGCCGGTGAAAATATCCAGTCGCGAATCCGTGGTCTGATCATGATGGCCTTGTCCAATCACACCAACGGATCAATGGTATTAACTACAGGCAACAAAAGTGAGTATGCCTGTGGCTACGCCACGTTGTACGGTGACATGGTAGGAGGCTTTGCTGTAATTAAGGATGTCCCAAAGAGCTTAGTCTGGGAACTCTCGCGATGGAGGAATACGGTAAGTCCTGTTATCCCCGAGAATTCGATAACGAAAGAGCCCTCCGCGGAATTGCGGCCCGATCAGGTAGATTCTGACTCACTACCTCCTTATGACATCCTCGATCCCATAATCGAATACTACGTCGAAGACGACCTCTCGCTGGAAGCCATAATTGCCAAGGGTTTCGATGCCGAAGTTGTTAGACGGACCATCGGAATGATTAATCGGAATGAATATAAGCGGCGTCAGTCGCCCCCAGGTGTAAAAATTACCAGCAGAGCATTTGGCCGTGATAGACGATTACCTCTCGCTACACGATACACAGCAGTCTAATGTTTTGTGCGTGTCTTATCCACTATCGCAAGCATAGCTCGAGTTGCGGCAACGTCGTGAACGCGAATAATATTGGCGCCGTTCTGAACCGCGATGGCGTTGAAAGCTAGTGACGCACTAAGTAACCCTTCTGTATCTTGACGATCTCCTTGATTCATAAGTTCGGACAGGAATCCCTTTCGGGAAGCTGATATAAGTATCGGTTGGTTCAAGGAAGATAACTCCGTTATCCCTTCCAATAGTTTCAAGTTATCTTCAGGACTTTTTGCAAAACCAAAACCGGGATCAAGCCAACATTCTTGGCCAGTTTCGTTTACGAATGTGTCACGGGCTTTGCTTAAAAACAGCATCACCTCTTGTTGGATATTCTCGTATTGCTGGTTCACTGACCGATGATGCTTAGGTGCTCCACGCATATGCATTAAGCAAGCGGGAATTCCATGCGCCGTTGAAACTTGTCTCATTGCAGAGTCTTGGCCGCCAGTGACATCGTTAATCAAATGGACACCCGATTCTGCAGCCTGTTGAGCCACAGAGTGGGTCCAGGTATCCACAGATGTGGCAATACCTCGAGCAGCAAGCGATCTAATTACCAAACTAACTCGTTCACCCTCTTCCTCGTGTGAGATATCCCGGGCTCCAGTGGCTGTGGAATGTGCTCCCACATCGATGATGTCCGCACCTTCTTGAATCAGGACGAGTGCTCGTTCCACAGCTCGTTCCTTATCCACTCTCGAAAAAGCAATAGGGGAATCATCAGAGACGTTGAGAATACCCATTATTGCCGTTCGGTCACTTGTGTCGATCTCGATATCGCGCATTCTCAATAGCATGTTTCCAGTTTAGACCTATAAGGCTCTAGACTGAGCAGATGGTGTATCCGACAGGTCGCGAGGTGAATTCGGACGATCCAGCTATCGCTGGCGGACAAATTCTATTTATGACTAGTCCCACGGCTGACATGATTGAGCCAGCCCCCGATCAAGACCCATTCGAGTCTTTCCGGTCTGAATTTTGTGCCCTCATAAATATTCCTATTTCAAGTACAGTAATCTTTCCGTCATATCAGGAAGCCATGAGAAATATTTGTAGCTTAGTGTCAGAGAGCACAGTTGCCGAAGACCCAACCTTACTTATTTCTGCTTTTGGCTTGCCCAAGTTTACAAGACATCTAAAAGAGTCTGACTTGAACTATCAATTTGTTGATATTGAGCCGGACAGCTACGGAATTTCTCCAAGAGGTATTGTTCAGAAAATAGAAGATATCCAAGGTGTAGCTGGAATTGTGATAGGACATCCGTTTGGACACCCTGCAAATATGCCCGCACTAGAGAGAATTTCTTCCGACTACAATATTCCGTTGATTCAGGATTGCTCGAGTGCCTTCCTTGCTGAATCACAGGGAATGCCTGTTGGTAAGACTGGATATGCGTCTATATTTTCTTTGCCTCAAGCGCTTGGAGTTGACGGGTATTCACCTGAGCTTGATGATTTGACCCTTGTCATATTTGAGGATTCCGATGAGACAAGGCCACTGGGATTATCTGCTAACACGGCGAATACAAATCAGCGCGAAACTATGGAAATTCTCTTGACAGCGCTTCGCGATTTTCCCGATCAACTTCAACGACGTCGTTCAATGATTTGGGAATTGAACGCAAGATTACGAGGAATAGCTTCGGTTGCGAGAATGTCTCATGGCCGGAGAATTCAGCATGCATATTCCAAGTTTTCTCTGAAAATACGCGGTCCTGGCTGGAAAGAAGACCTGGAAACTTCAATTAGGGCATTTCAAGTTGAGAATCTTGAGTTTTCGAGTGCAAACAGTGAACTGTCACTTAGTCAGGCTGGTGCGGACAGTTCAGATCAGTTCCCCGTAGCATTACGAACTGCCCGAGATTCAATCATATTGGACTTGCACAATGGTTTTAGCGAGAGTGATGTCGATAGAATAAGCTTTGTTACTAGGCGAATCGTGAGTTGGGCATGCCGGTCCTAAATCACATTAACGGACTCTGAAATAATGGCCAAACTCCCAGAAGATCTATTAGTAGGTATCGAGGTCCATGGGGATGCCATATCGGTAGAGCTCGCCAATACATCGTTGCATATCATCGCCAAAGAGCGGATAGAAATAGGTGATCGACTCGATCATGAAGAACTTGATTGGATAATTGGTGGCGCCATCGCAATGTCATTTGCTTTGGAGGGAAACAAACGGTCCGCAGCGGCGATTTGTATTGCCTGTGATGGGTTCGTAGATGAAGCTTCGGGTCGGATTGTAGAGTCCCGTAATACTGCAATGGGCAGTGGGCTGGATATCGTGGGGGGCCTGAGAAAGCATATTGATACTCCAGTCATGGTTGTTGATCGCGCAAAAGTAATAATGCGGCAGCAAATCCGGGATCAAATGGAATCGGGAGAAGTAAGTGCCGTTAGTCTTGATGTGACTGATGATCGAGTAGTTTTTATCACTGTCTCAACTAAAAGAATGTTTTTGAATGCGTCTGATGAGGTTGATATTTCCAAGACACTGCCTGGTCTAGCAGAGTTATCAGATGTCGATGAGTACGCTACCGATATAAGTCAAAGACTTGCGCCAGTGATGGAATATCTGGCGCCTGAATTATTCCTAGTGAGTGCCCCTGAATCAGCACAGAATTCTCTGACGGAAAAGCTCTCCTCTAGTTTTCCCAACTCGCAGATTAAAATGAATGAGGGACCAAGTGAATCAATTACGTCGAGCTGTCTCAAATTGGCACTCTCTCTAAGTAACG
>CAXGQC010000018.1:0-23334 GCA_964011795.1 uncultured bacterium
GCCACAATAGTGGACCACTCTTTAAATCTCTCACGCTCACTAGGCGGGATGCCCAGCATCTCTGCAATCACAATGACCGGCAGTGGTTGGGCGAGTGACGACATGAGATCAAATTCTGTATCAGGAAAGAGCTCATCTGTGAGAGCTTCTGAAATACTCCTGATGTGTTCATCCATTGTGCCAATACGTCTGGGTGTGAACGCTCGATTTACGATCGAGCGCAACCGGGTATGGTCAGGCGGGTCACTCGTGAGTACGTTCCGGACGTAACCAAGTGGATTTGCCTCAGCTTCACGAGCCACTTCATCGGCTATAGCCCCGGTTGCGTAGCGCGCGTCTGAGGAGAAAGATTCCGGATCACGAAGTACCAGGTCACAGCCCTCGTAGGACGTCACTACCCAGGCGTTCAGTGCATCCGAACGATGCATCGGTGCGTCTGATCGCATCCGTTCATATTGCGGATAGGGGTTGGTACGAAAAGACGGCACAAATGGATTGAAGACGACGGACTGCCCTGTACTCATGGGATCTACACTAGCTTGGTTTTTGTCTAAGCATCCACCACTATGGGAAGTTGCATCGGGCCACGAGAAAACCAGTCATCACTTCTAGGCAATGTTGCCTCGGAGATCTCGTCTGCCAGTGCAAACGACTTCGTACTGATCAAAAACTCCTTGAAAAATTCTTCGAGGGTCAGCATGGCTAGCGGTGCTCCAATGCAGTAGTGCGGTCCTCTGCCAAAAGCGATCGAAGGTGGCTCACTCGCGCCTGAATCAAAGCGACCGAGCTGAAACTCCTCCGGATCTGAATAGATTGCCGGGTCCCTGTTGGCTCCCCCGACGAGAATGAGGATAGCTTCGTTCTCATGTATCGCCTGCGCACCCAACACGGTGTCCTTCGTCGCCCATCGAACCAGTACCTGCTGCGGAGGCTCAAATCGTAAGAGTTCTGAAATAGCAGCCGGAATCCTGTCAGGATCGCCACGCAGTGAATGTTGTATCGAGGGTTGCGTGGCAAGCAGCAGCACGCCGTTTGCTATTGTTTCTGCAGTCGTGGCACTACCAGCCTGAGCCAAATCCACTACCAGTGCCAGTAATTCTTCAATGCTCAGGTCTTCACTGTCGCTCGTCTTCGCTGCAATGAGACCCAGCACTGAAGTTGATTCAACCCGCCCGTCATTCTGAGCACTCTCTAGGAACTGCAGCATGCGATCACGTGCGGCCCGTGCCTCCCGCTTTCTCGCTATCGTCACGTCACTAAAATTCGTTTGCATTAGCGCAAAAGTATCTGTCATGACTTGCTCACGGTCTTCATCTACCAAACCGAGTTGCAGACCAAGAACTATTTCAGGGATATGAGCCGCAAGTCTCTGAACGACATCAAGTGGGCGCTCAGGACGTCCAACATTCTCTGAAATAAGAGCTGCTAATTGATTCCTGATATCCAGTCGCAATGCTTCAAGGGTCTTCGGCACAAAACCCTTTGAGACGATACCCCGTAATCTCTGATGTGCGACTGAATCAAGCTGCGCCAGTCGCTCGACGTTCCCTAAGGCCGAATTAGCCTGGACATATTTAAGACTCTGCGACACATGCGATCCCGCACGCACGGGGTTTGAGCTGAACGTTTCATAATCCTGCAAGACACTGATCGATTCTGGAAAAGAAGTCACCACCCATGCTTCTACCGCCTCGGAGTAGTGCACCGGTTCCTCTGCCCGTAATCGGGCAAGAGCCGCATAAGGGTTACGAATATAGGAAGGTCGGAACGGATTGAAATATGCCATGGATGACAGATTAATGCCTCGACACGCTTATTACGTAATTACTTGCTAAGGTGAATTAAGTCAAAAAAAACGTGCAAAAAGAAGGAATCTCCAACTTTGGCAAATACAACTGCAGCGCTAGAGACAAAAGAAAATCAATCCCCATTCAAAGATATCGATACTTCGAGGCCACCGTACGGAAAGCTGCGTCGACTTATTCCTCTTGCCTACACGCTCCTCACGGTCTGGCTGAAGTGGCGAGTTCTTCGGATCCGCAGAAAATTCCAAGGCGACGAGAAATTGAGTGCCGCAACTCACCAATTCCATCAAAACGCTGCACTATCAGTTGTCCGTCTTGCCGTGAAACAGCAGGGTATGATCGTAAAAATGTGCCAATTCCTGGGTGCTCGCGCGGACGTCTTGATGGAGGAATACGTACGAACACTGTCCCTTGTGCACGATTCTGTCCCGCCACGTCCCTGGTCAGAAGTGAAAGACCGAATTGAGACCGAGCTCGGCGCACCGGTTGAAGATCTTTTTGACTATATATCGCCTGAACCGGTAGCCGCGGCTTCATTAGCTCAGGTACATCGCGCTCGGACGAAGGACGGTGATGATGTTGCGGTCAAAGTACAGCATGTCGGTATTGATCGAATCGTAGAATGGGACTTGCAAGCAGTAGATCTGCTCTCAACCATCTGGAGTCGACTTGAAACTATCATCGACTTCCGGCCGATGGTCGAAGAAATGCGCAGGAACGCTCCGGAAGAAGTTGATTTTATCCACGAGGGGCATGCGGCTGAGGAAGTCGCCCAGCTCCTAGCTGGCAGGAACGATGTCCTGGTACCGAAGATCTACTGGGAGCTCAGTTCGATCCGGGTACTCACTATGGAATATATCGACGGTATCAAGATCACCGATATCGAAACATTACGGGAAGCGGGCATAAATCCACCAGACGTCGCCGATGTTCTTATCGATCTCTACAACAACATGATTCTCAAACACGGTATGTTTCATGCAGACCCACATCCTGGAAATCTCTTTGTACTTCCGCCACTGGAGGGAGACGAGAGTCCACGAATAGGCCTGGTTGATTTCGGTCTCACGAAATCTATTCCCATTGAATTCCGTGAGCAACTCATCGTTCTGACAAGCGCGATTATCGAACAACAATCAGACGCGATCAGTACCACAATGAACGATATGGGCTTCCGGACACGTGAAGACAATCCCGAAACATACAACGCTTTAGGTGAAGCATTCCTGGGCGATGTTCTACGGTCAGGGAGAGCATATGCAGATCAGGACATGGTGGCTGAAATCAACGAAAGTTTGGGTCGAGTGCTGCGCGCGAACCCAATTATTGATCTCCCTGGTGATGTCATTTTGATCGCCCGAGTGATGGGGTTGCTATCTGGCCTCGGACGGACCCTCGAATCAGAGACTGACCTGATGGCCTCAGTGCTTCCATTCCTTGATCCTGACAAAGAGCAGGCAAGCGACGACGATCTGTTCGCATAAACACCATATATGCAAAGGATTAACTAGGTTATATCCGCAGGAGTTCATTTAATTTGTTTATATTCATTTTATATGATATTGTTCATATTAATGAATTTACATTCATTATAAGTCGGGCAATAGACAGGAGAACGAAAGTGATAACCCCGAAAGAGTACATAAATGGCGTGATGCGCAAAGGTCGAAAAAATGGGCCTCTTTACGAAGAAGCACGTAAGGATTATCGACGATGGTTGCGAGCAGAGAACAACAATTGGCGCTGCACTTTTTAGAAACATTCAGCGCAAAAACTTAAGGAACCAATACCATGCAACTCGAACGCTACGTAAGTCACCTCGTCAGGAAAAACCGCCAGGTTGCTCCCCGTTATGAAGAGGCTAGAAAAGACTTCATTAATATGATGCTCCGACAGGGATTTGGACGATTCTAAAGATCAGTTCCTAGTTCACTAGACGTGTCTTAGAATCAGTCTTAGCCGAACATATCTACTCCTCCCAGAGCAAAGGTGATGGGAGGCGCTGGGAGTACGCTGGGATGCCTCGAAGACCGGACAGATATCTTGAAGAACGCCGCAGGGACATCCTCCGAGCAGCTAGAGATGCCTTCGTAAAAGACGGATATGCCGGCACAACAGTCAGCAAGATTGCCCAAGAGGCCGAGATGGCTGCGGGGACGCTTTATCGATACTTCGATAGTAAAGAGGATCTCATATGGGCAGTTGCCCATGAGCATATCGAAGAAGAATTGACTCGGTTCAGTGTGACCGGGGATGAGTCTTACTCTGCGGGAGATCAACTGCTCTCCGTCCTTGAGGACGTTGGGAAAAGTCGTTCAGCAGAGAATGTTGACGACACGGTAGTGTCTATGGAATCGATATTGGCCTCATTGAGAAATCCCAAATTACAGAAAAAGGTTGCAGGAGATGTGTCTGACTCTATTTTGGCGCTAGCGGAATTAATTCAGAGGGCGCAGGCCCAGGGAGATGTCGATCCCCAATTCAATCCACATGCAGTTTCGGCTCTCATACACGCATCGAGCAGTGGCTTAGCCAACCTAAAGGCATTAATGCCGGACAGTTCAGAAGAGGTCGAATCTGCTGAAGAGTTGATGGCGGCCCTACTTGAATCGCTCTATAGCCCTTCCCTCGCACGGCGTTCTCGGGAAAAGAAGTCTTTCGACACGAGTGTTAATAGTGACACCTAAGTCTCCAACAGACATCCGTATAAACAGGGACTGATGTTAGGCTAGATGCCATGTCATCGTTGCAACACAGAGACTCGTTAGTTATCGCGGGCAATACTGAACCAAAGCATCAGTCTGTCCGTGCAGCACTGGATATCCTCAGAGAAAATCCGTCCCAGCTGGTTGAGATTCGTGATCGTATTGCATCTGGGCTTTCTGGCGGTCTGGACGATGTCGATATCTCCCGAGCTCGAAGACTTCTGTATGCAACCGACGCTTCGATCTACGAAATGGAGCCTCTTGCGATTACCTACCCGCAAAATACTGAAGACGTTCAAGCAATTGTCCAAGTGGCGAATGAACTGGGAGTCCCTATTTTGCCAAGAGGAGCAGGCACTAGCCTCGCCGGACAGGGAGTGAATCATGCGATCGTAATTGATTTCACTCGGCACATGAACAAAATTATAAAGATTGTCCCGGAAGAGCAAATCGCTGTTGTCCAGCCAGGACTGGTGGTAGATCACCTCAATAAGGAAGCAAAACAATTCCAATTGATGTACCCCGTTGATCCATCTACTCGCAATCGCGCAACAATTGGCGGAGGAATAGGAAATAATTCCTGTGGCGCTCATTCTCTAAGACATGGAAAAACCAGCGACCAGGTAATATCACTGACTGTTGTCCTGAACGACGGCTCAATCGTGAAAACATCGCCACTTTCGGGTCCACAGCTAGAGGAGAAACTAAATGGTTCGAGCAGAGAAGGAGACCTGTATCGAACTGTTACTGAAATAGTCCGCACGAGGCAACAGGAAATAGAAGCATATTTCCCTGACATTCCTCGGCGTGTCAGTGGATACAATTTTGATACAGTTCTGTCAGCGGATGACATTAAGGGAGAAACTGTCGATCTTGGACAGTTACTCGTAGGAAGTGAAGGCACTCTCGGACTCGTTACTGAAGCGACTATCGGGCTCGTCACCTCTGCAGAGAAAACAGGGATTGTCGCTCTGCATTTTGAGACTATCGAGGCTGCGTGTCGTGCCGCACCACAGGCAGTTGCCCACGATCCCGCTGCAGTTGAATTCGTTGACCACACAATAATTGAACGGTGCCGAGAGAGCCTCAGTTATGCCTCACTCGTTGACTTTGTCATCGGTGATCCAGGCGGCCTGTTACTGGTAGAAGTTGACGGTGACACAGATGAAATTGTTCAATCGAAGATGCAAGCACTTCGTGATGATTTTGCCGAACGTGGCTTGACCGATCAGGCATTCTCAACAGCTAACGTTGGAGAGCAAGCTCGGATATGGCGGATGAGAGAAGCTGGACTCGGTATTCTTATGTCGGTTAAGGGTGACACCAAACCGGTAGCATTCGTGGAGGACGGAGCAGTACAACCTGATCGTTTAGGCGATTACGTAGCGAGATTCGAAGAAATAGTCTCTCGCTACGATCTGCCGACGGCCTACTACGGGCATGCCGGCGCTGGCTGTCTGCATATCAGACCTATGATTAATCTTAAAGAGGCTGGCGGGCCTCAACAGGCCGAAAATGTTGCGACAGAGATTGCTGATCTCATTCTGGAATTTGGTGGTTCCCTAAGCGGCGAACACGGAGATGGAATTGTTCGGGGAGTTTTTGCTGAACGGATGTTCGGGCCAGCCGTGGTAGACAGTTTCAGAGAACTGAAACTCACGTTCGACCCTGACTCAATTTTCAATCCAGGGAAAATATTCGATACGCCACCATTTGACGACAATCTTAGGCTGTCACCTCAAACGTCCAGCCTTACACCTCCCACCACACTTGACTGGACCGAATGGGGTGGACTCGTAGGTGCTGCTGAGCAATGCAATGGGCAAGGGGCGTGCCTTAAAGATACTGGGAGTATGTGCCCGTCATTCATGGTAACGAAGGACGAAGAGCACTCGACGCGGGGGCGAGCAAATCTCCTACGACAGGTGTTAAATCAAACACTCCCACCCGAGGAACTCTCCGGTGATCGACTCTACGAGGCACTCGAACTTTGCGTTGAATGCAAGGCATGTAAAAGCGAGTGCCCCTCGGCAGTGGATATGGCTCTCATGAAGTCTGAAGTACTTTCAATCAGGCACTCCATCAGGGGAGTTCCATTCCGGGATAGAGTATTCGGGAACATCGCAGCTGGAGCAAAGCTGACACATTTTCTAAAACTACAAACCCTGACGAATAAGATCAGTTCCCTGCCCTTGACTAAACGCTTACTCCAAAAAACTCTAGGAATACACGCCGAACGGGCACTACCACAGTTTTCCCAACATACATTCTCAGATTGGTACAACAGCCGAACCAGCGGAAAACCGGCATCTGAAGGTGAAGTCGTGCTGTTTGTCGACACCTTCACTAATTATTTTCAGCCTGAGGTTGGGATAGCAGCTGTCGACGTGCTAGAGGCTCTCGGGTACGGAGTCCACATAGCCCACAAAACAGAATGTTGCGGCAGGCCTATGATTTCAAAAGGGATGTTGAGCGAGGCGAAACAGACTGCGAAAAAGAATCTTTTAAGTTTAGAAAAACATCTGAGAGATGGTCTGCCGGTGCTGGGGATAGAGCCTTCCTGTCTGCTTGCTTTCCGTGACGAATATCCGTTGTTATTGAATGAGGACAGTTCGATGACTGAACTAACTCAGCTCGGTGCAGAGAATTCCTTTCTCATAGAAGAATTCATATCCAAACTAATCGAGAATAATCCAGAAAAAGTAGCTGCTGCCTTTTCCGGTGGTCCTGATGTCTCGATCCATGTTCATTGCCACGAAAAAGCACTTGTCGGCACTGAAATGGCGATGAAGGTACTATCCGTATCCGGTATTAAAGCAAATCTCATTGACTCTGCCTGCTGTGGTATGGCTGGTTCGTTTGGATTTGAAAAGGAACACTACGACATATCAAAATCCATGGCTTATAGAACGCTTGTCCCTGCTGTATCTGAAATGGCAGAAGACCAGCAATTACTCATTACGGGTACCTCTTGCCGTGAACAACTCACCCATTTCAGTGAAAAAGATCCAATCCATCTGATACAGGCACTTGCAGGTGCATTGGCAGACTCGTAGGGAATAACGGACTCAATATTGTGCCCAATTCAAAAGATCTTAGTTAATCTTAGAGGGTGGAGGATGAGATATGGCGCCTAAACAGAATCACCGCAAGCAAAAAATTGCTGTCCTCGGACTTGGCAGATACGGATCAGTACTAGCAAATGAGCTACAAGAAATGGGGCATGAAGTTATTGGTATTGATCATGACTCTCAGGTTGTCAAAGAACTTTCATCTGAACTGATCCACGTCGCAGAAGCAGAGGCATCTGATAGTCACGCTCTTAGGTTAATTGGAGTTGCACAATGCGACGCTGCTGTTGTTGCGTTTTCAGACCAACACCTCGAAGCGAGCATTTTGGCCACACTTACGCTCAAACAAGAAATGCAAATACCTAGAGTTATTGCCAAGGCAGCTAATCAAAGACATGGTGAAATATTATCGCGTGTCGGTGCCGATGAAATTCGATTCCCAGAACACGAATCTGGCCGCCACTTAGCTCTCGCCTGGTCGGATCAGGGCCATCATGCTGATACGCTGGAAATTGATGAATCGTATCTGATTACTCGTATCGACGCGCCTTCTCGTTTAGTAGCCGAACCACTAAGTGTGATCGAAAACGACTTCCCTGAAATTACTATCGTTGCAATCTTGAAATCGGGTGAAGATATGATTTACGCGCCCGATGGGTCCACGGTGGTATTGCGAGCAAACGACATACTAGTGCTCGGCGGATCGCCGGACACCATGGAAGTGTTCCTTGAAACTTATAAAGAGGAACAATCTTCTACTCCACCGCCTAGATTTGGATTTTAAGCGACTGGAGACCTCTCAAAGTCATCGTTCCGCCCCACTTCTCTGAGATAATCTCAGGCGGGCTATCAGTTATCTCAAGAAGAGCCAGTGCTATCTCTTCAGCCAGCCCGGAAGCTGCCCCCGCACCAATACAATGATGCTCGCCTGAACCAAATTGCAGTTGAGCTCTAAAGTTTCTATCCAGTGAAAATTTGTCAGGATCATCAAATCGTTCGGGATCCCGCCCCGCCGCGGTCACGATTGGAAGAACGCCGTCCCCAGGTCGAATCAACCGCTTGCCGAGTTCTATTTCCTGTGTCGCAAAACGGGGAACGAATTGTGTAGGTCCCTCCCAGCGCAATGTCTCGATCACCATCAACGGTGCGAGCTCAGGGTCATCTTTAATCTGTTGATAAATTTCCGGAAAAATACACAGTACTCGCAATACAGACCCTATCAAGAAAGCAGTAGCGTTATTACCAGCAATCGACAGGTCAAAGATTAACTGTGACGCATCAACGGCAGCGATCTCTTCATGGTCAACCGCAGAACGCAGCAATGCGATGGCCCCGCTATCAGGAGCGTCAGCAGATAAAGCAGCAGTACAGAGATCACGGAGATTTTTTTGCGCTCTAACTCCGCTCTGCCGTAGCAGAGGCCCCGCGTCTGATTGAGCCCGCCACTCCTGAATATCAGAGCCTAAGGACTCAAAATGTGAACGTTCCGTATCAGACGGACCAATCAACGAATACACTAACTCGATCACAGATGGGTTAGCCACACTCGACATCACTTCTACCGCACCAGAGTCTGGTTCGCTAAGTGCGCCGTGGAGCCATTTCCAACCGATATTTTTGACCATCGCACGATATCTTTCCGGCACATAGGCTGGGGAGGCTAGACTGCGCTGGTCACGATGCTCGTCCGCGCTTGTTCTAATAAATGGGACGGATTGATTTCCCTGGTTCGCAGCGCCAGATAACTGTGCTGCGAGCTTACTCCTATTCAATTGAGCTGCTGAATGAGCATCTGATGAAAAAATGTCAGGATTTCTAAGTATGAAGTCACAATCCTCATAACGAGTGACTACCCACGCCTCAAATTGACGATCCCAATGAACCGGATCTTCACGACGCAGCCGCGCCAAAGCGGGATATGGATCCTTTATATATGATGGGCGTTGTGGTTTCCAGTCTGCCAAGGTTTTCCGCCATTACAGATTAATTTATTGGCTCTACAATAACTCCTATCAAGTGATTACAGGTAGGCAGTTGAATGAGTGATGAGAATACAGTGGCTCTCGAAATCATCGAGGCACATTTCAATAAGATTGAAATCGGACAATTCGAGGAATTCGATCAAGTCATAACAGAAGAAATGGTTTCAGAATATGTGTTGGAGCATGGGATTAACTGGCCGGGCAACTACATAGGTACGGAAAATGAATTACTCGCACCGCCCGGTATAGTTTTTTTTCGACCAGCGGTGGGGTTTGGCCTGAAGGAACCCAATCCGCCTCTTACTCGCGCAGGATTCTTTACTCGCACAGACCGAACATTCCATCAACCTGTCAGAGTTGGAGAATCAATACGTTTCAGAGGCGAGATAACTGATAAATACCTTCGGCGGGGCTACTACTACATTGTGGTAGATTGGACCGCTACCGGGGCCAACGGAGCACTTAGTGCGAATGGTCGGGAGTGGCATACTCTCGGTTGGGCGCGCCATCCGCAGGACTGAGAGATACACCATGACGAACATCCGAGACCAAGTAGGAAAATCAATCGTCCATGGCCCTGTGCTAGGCACGGCGGCCGTCGGAGGATCTGCGCTAGCTACTGGTAACAGTCCAGCAGTACCAAATGTCTTTCATTTTGCACAGATGACAGAGATGCTGGTGCAGTTTTTTGGACCTCTCTGGTTTCAACATGGACAGCTTGCAGTGCGATATCTGAAGCCCCTGAAACAGGGAGAAGAATTAACCGCCAAGGCAAATATCGTCAGTCAAAGCGATCCCGACACCCAGAGGCTTGAGCTCGAAATATGGTGCGAGAATTCAGAAGGAGAACTACTTGCTTCCGGCACGGCGTCATGCCTTTGGTCATCATAATTAAACCGATGTATCTAAAAATTTCTGGTATTCGATAGCAAACCAGAGAGCCATTCCTCCCGAGCGATCATCATAGCCATCAGCGGTAGGTCTTAGGAGATATTCCTCTAATGTGGCAAGAGGCCCTGTGCCGGCACAGGCGTTCGACACATTCCCATCTTCATCAATACATTGGGAAATCGAATCCCACGCGCGAGACAATGCCGAACCATAATCGCCACTCAACCAACCGTTATTTAGTCCCCTAGTGATGACGTAACCCAAAATACAAGTAGCGGTAAGCTCCAAATAGGTGTCTGTGCGTTCAATCACTTGATACCAAGATCCTGACTCATGTTGAAAACTGAGCAACGTATCAATGTGGCTCTTGTGCTTCAACACCAGATCGCCAAATCGCGGGTCATCCGAGGGAAGATAGGTAAGTGCCTCCCCATACCCCAGTGCCGCGAACGCATTCCCTCTACCCCAGTAGTAGGGGGAAGATTCACAATGCCACCACAGGCCCGTGTCTGGCTGCGGATGGACTGATAGCAAATAGTCAAACAGGAAATCGACGTATCTCTGGTCGTGGGTGGCTTTACTGGCCCTCCCAACCATTGCACCTGTGAAGAAAATATCCTCTACTCGCAGGTCGGGATCAATTGGGCTATCCTCCTGCAAAAACAAATCCGCCAATTTGAGCATCGCTCTGACATAACGATCATCGCCTGTAGCTTCGGTCAGTTCGTCACACCACAAAAAGCCGGAAAGTACTGACCCATCCATACCAATATATGAGTTCACATCGAAATCATTAATAAGAGGATCGACAAGCCGTTTCACAGCTAAAGCCGTGTCTTCTTGGTTTCCAAGCATGTGGGCAAGCCGTAACTGTCCACTGAGAGGCACACCTCGCACATAGTTCACGGGTTCGAATGTTTTCCCGTATACATTCTTTAATATCCCTGCTAATGCAATCGGTTCCATACATTCCATTCCTCTAGCTATAGATAAGTTATTACCAAGGACTCTACAATATGTTCCTGATAGAATTTATCATTCACCGCGTGACCGTTGGCAACACACACATTAGCGCGGGGGTAGCTCAGTGGTAGAGCGTCAGTTTTCCAAACTGAATGTCGCGGGTTCGATCCCCGTCCCCCGCTCCATCCCGCCCAACCATGGTCGCCCAAGCGTGCCTGAGTGTCGTAACATGCCTTAGAACTATTACCGATCTGGAGCCGGCAATGAAGAAGCAAGTACACCTCAATCTTTTTATACACAGCCGAGGCCACCATGAAGCGGCCTGGCGCCACCCGAACGCTTCGCCTTATTTACTTACTGACTTTCGCTACTACAAGGAGCTCGCACTAAAAGCTGAAGCTTCGCTCTTCGACTCAGTTTTTCTTTCGGATATATTGTCACTTGGAACTGATATCGAACACACGCCCCGTGCCGTACTCGACCCAATGCCGCTGGCCTCAGCATTGTCAAGTGTCACTAGCAAAATTGGGGTCATTGGCACCGCATCAACTACCTACACAGAGCCATATAATCTCGCGAGACAATTTGCCTCATTGGATCACATTAGCAATGGACGAGCGGGGTGGAATATCGTGACAACCGCTTCAGGTCATGCGGCACAGAACTACAGCTCGAACCCACAGGCAGGTATCGAAGAACGCTATGAACGAGCTGATGAATTCATGACAGTCGCCAATGGATTATGGGACAGCTGGGCAGAGGATGCTGTGCTAGACGACCGAAATAACGGACGATACACCATCCCAGGACGGATCCTACCAATAAATCACGATGGCCATTTCTATCAGGTGCGAGGCCCACTCACGGTACCTAGGCCACCTCAAGGACGACCCGTATTGGTTCAGGCTGGATCGTCTGAACCGGGAAGAGCATTCGCAGCAAAACACGGTGAAGCCATCTTCACCGCCGTCCTGGAAAAAGGTGCAGCACAGGATTTTTACCAGGACATCAAATCAAGACTAAAATCACATAAAAGAAGCGCTGATCAATGCGCTATTATGCCCGGCCTGAGTCCGGTAATCGCCTCCACAGAGGTGAAAGCACGTAAATATGCCATGGAGCTGGATGAATTAGGGGACAAAGAAGTTGGTCTCAGGCGTCTATCTGGGACCTTCGGCGGCATGGACTTATCAAACTTTGACCTCGATCAAACGTTAGTCCCCAGTGATTTTCCTGATCCTTCTTCACTGCAAGGGGGGATTAGTCGACCATCCCTAATAATTGACCTCATACGTAACGAGAAACCCACACTGAGGGAATTACTGGCTAAATTATCTGGCGCACGTGGACATTTCACCTTCGCTGGGACACCCGACCAAGTGGCTGACCTGATCGAGGATTGGATCGATGACGAAGCAGCTGATGGGTTTAATTTGATGCCACCAGTTCTGCCGGAAATGTTAGATGTCTTTATATCGGATGTAATTCCGATACTTCAAAAGCGGAAACTCTTTAGAACCAGATACGAAGGCGATACTCTAAGAGATCACTATGGTCTCCACCTCCCTGAAACTCAATACGACTGATATCTCAGAAATAAATACGCCAGGATCCAAACTGGGAATACTGTCTCCTGATGATTTACTTCACGGATACGATAGAATCAGTTGAGGAACTAAAACGACACAGCAAAGGCCAGATTTATGCCAGCGCAATATTCAGCTACTGACTCTAATAGTGGCCTTGAGGTTACGGTTACTGGTGAATTCCCTGAGGAAACAGATGATAGAGTTCGAATTGCACGAACAACTAATCTCTTCACTCGACTGATGGCGACAATATTGTCAACGGAATCAACCGATGAACGTAATCAACGTTTCAGGGCAATAGAAACCCAATTAGAAATTGCTGACTCCTTGATAAAGGGCGATATGGAAAGCGTAGGTGAATTAGTTAGAGAGACCCTAAACGATATGGGCATCACAGAAGAGCAAATTCGCGAAGCTGAGGAGCAGTGGCGTGAACAGATCGTCAACCTCGGGGGCGACCCTGATTCGGTAGAAAATATCTTCCCGGGTGGCTCGAGTCACCAGAACGACTCTGAATCTGAGTCCTTAGAAGAAATCACCGATGACGAGATAGAAAATCTATTCGGCTCCAATGAGGAAAATTCAGAACCCTCAGATAGCCCCACGGACGAGGAGAACCCCTCTTAGATGTCGCGCAGTGAGATTCGCATCACAGGTGCCCGTGAACACAACCTAAAGAATATTAACGTTGCGATCCCGCGAGATAGCCTCGTGGTACTAACAGGAGTCTCAGGATCTGGTAAATCATCGCTGGCTTTCGACACCATTTATGCCGAAGGCCAAAGGCGATATGTAGAATCACTTTCTGCGTACGCGAGACAATTCCTAGGTTTAATGGAGAAGCCTGATGTCGACTATATTGACGGCTTATCCCCGTCAATTTCGATCGATCAAAAAGGAGTGTCAAGAAATCCACGCTCAACTGTAGCCACCGTGACGGAAATCTATGACTATCTCCGTCTGCTATACGCGCGGGCTGGAACTCCTCATTGTCCAAATTGCGGAGATCCTATTGAACGACAAAGTCCTCAGCAGATTGTGGACTCGATTCTGCTAGAGCAACCAGGTACTCGCGCAATGTTACTGGCTCCGGTTATCCGACATCGACGAGGAGAACATGTTCAAATATTTGAAATGGTGAGAAAGGCCGGCTATATCAGAGTTCGGGTGGACGGCGTGGTGCTGTCGATTGACGACACTATCACGTTAAACCGGCAGCAACACCATGATATTGAAGTGATTGTTGACCGAATTGTGATTCCTGATTCCTCAGGAGAGGAACTCGACAGGGACCGTGGGCGAGTGGCTGACTCAGTCGAACAGGCTTTAGCACTCGGGGAAGGGATCCTGTTTCTTACATTATTAGATGAAGAAGGAGATACAAGGGAGGAAATAACATTTTCAGAGCATTTCTCCTGTACGAGAGCCGAGTGTGGCGGGTATTCAGTTGGAGAAATTGAGCCCAGAAACTTTTCATTCAATACACCTCATGGAGCCTGCCCAGCATGCACTGGGTTGGGTTATCAAATGGAATTAGATGAGCAGTTAGTGGTCCCCAATAAAAATCTCTCTATTGACGAAGGCGCATTGGTTGGGCTGAAGGGATTCTCAAAGGCATCGCGCTGGTATCGGAGGCGTCTTCAAGCTGTAGCAAGATCTGTCGGATTTGAACTAGACACACCGCTCACTGAACTTGACGAAGTGCAGTGGACAGCCCTGATGCATGGTACTGGCGATCAAACACTCGATGAGCTCGAATTCCGATCGAGTTTAGATGTGGATGCTGTTAGGAAATTCCGAGTCAGATGGGAAGGTCTACTGAACAATCTACGTCGGCGACATAAGGAAACTGACAGTGACTGGGTCAGAAATGAGATCGAAAAATACATGACTCGCATCGAGTGTGACGCCTGTGGCGGGGCAAGACTCAAACCAGAGATCCTCTCCGTTTATATTAATAAACGATCCATCGTAGATGTCACAGCCCTGTCAGTTATCGATGCACTGGGTTGGATCACTAGTTTGCAAGATGACGCCTCCACCCCTCTAGGCACCAAGGAATTTGCTATAGCACGGCAAATCCTTCAGGAAATAAATGGACGACTTAGTTTCCTCAGAGATGTAGGTCTTGATTACCTGTCACTCAACAGATCCGCTGCAACACTTTCTGGGGGTGAAGGTCAACGTATTCGCCTGGCAACTCAAATAGGCTCAGCGCTGATGGGAGTTTTATATGTTTGTGATGAACCCAGCATCGGCCTTCATCCAGTCGATAATGAGAGACTCATCGCGACACTCACCCGGCTTCGTGACTTAGGTAATACGGTTCTAGTGGTCGAGCATGACGAGGCAATGATGAGAGCCGCCGATCACCTTATCGACATCGGGCCTGGAGCCGGCGAGAACGGTGGTGAGATTGTAGCTACAGGGACACCGGCCAAAGTTGCCAAGAACAGGAAATCTCTCACCGGTAAGTATCTTTCCGGTCGGGCCACTATCGCTGTACCCAGTGATCGTAGGCCGGGAAATGGTGAAGTACTCCGCATTATCGGCGCACGAGAAAATAATCTAAAGAATATTGATATTGACATCCCCCTGGGAAGCTTCGTGGCCGTCACCGGTGTATCTGGTTCTGGCAAATCTTCCCTAATCAATCAGATCCTTGCTCGCCAGTTGGCCTTGGAACTCAATGGAGCTCGGAGCGAACGTCCTGGAGAACATGATGAGTTACTTGGCTCAGATAATTTAGACAAAGTTGTAGTAATTGATCAGTCACCAATTGGACGAACTCCCCGTTCTAATCCGGCCACATATACTCAGCTGTTCACATTGATTCGAGAAATATTTGCTGAAATGCCGGAAGCAAAGGCTCGCGGGTATAAGCCTGGACGCTTCTCATTCAACGTTAAGGGAGGTCGATGTGAGTCATGCAGAGGTGATGGATATAATCTAATCGAAATGCAGTTTCTCCCTGACGTCACCGTGCCCTGTGAGATTTGTAAGGGAGCCAGATATAACCGAGAAGCCTTGGAAGTTCTATTCAAAGGCAAAAATATTGCAGATGTTCTTGGTATGACGGTAACAGAAGCGATGGACTTTTTTGAATCATTTCCTCGACCAAAGCGTAAATTAGAGACCCTTAAAGACGTAGGACTGGGCTACATCCGGTTAGGCCAGCCCGCAACAACTCTCTCCGGTGGGGAGGCACAGCGAATCAAACTAGCAACTGAGTTATCGAGGCGCGCAACGGGCTCTACCCTATATATTCTCGATGAACCCACAACTGGCTTGTCGTTCTCTGATGTTGACTATCTACTCGGTGTGTTGCAGCGGCTGGTCGACTCAGGGAACACGGTGGTGGTCATCGAACATCATCTAGATGTCATCAAGAACGCTGACTGGATAATCGATCTTGGACCACATGGTGGTGAACGAGGAGGCGAAATCATGGCGACCGGGACGCCTGAAGACGTTGCGAAGGTGACACAGTCGGTCACAGCGGGCTACTTACAGGATCTTCCTCTGCTCGCCAAAGCGACAAGTGTCGCCTAAATCTATCCGCGAGGTTGACCCGTAGACTAATTGTGAGATCATTCCTTGAAGTATAAGGAGCTGATTATTTCTGAAGACAACTTCACATTCCTAGATCTTCACGTCCACTCAGTCGACGGCTCAGACGACGCGGGAGCTCACGTTGAGGGATATCTCAAGTGGGTTCAATCAAGAAGACGGAAAGGTTTTCGTATTGACGGTTTTGTTCTGACCGAACACCGCAATTTTGATCCTGATCTCGATTACAGCGCGCTTGCCGCAAAATATGAGACTCTCGTGCTCCGCGGAATTGAGGTGGAAACAGATATCGGTCATGTCCTGGTTTACGGGGCCGGTAGGCAATTTTTTGAAACATTCGACCTAAGTGATATCTCACTACCATATGAGCAGGTGTTCCAAGTTGCATGGGACAGCGGAGGTATTGCAGTAGGAGCACATGCTGGACGCCCTCGAATAGGTGCGCTCGAACATGTCGATGAGAGAGATGTTCCTCTCACCGGAGTCGCAGTTCTTGAAACATTAAATGGTGGAAGTAACGACTTCGAGAACGCCAGAGCTCATGAACTTGCGGAGTCAAAAAAGATTCGCGAAGTTGGAGGGTCGGATTCACATTTTGTTTCGACTCTTGGGGCTTGTATGACCCGTTTCAATAAGCAAATTAAAACAGTAGAAGAGCTCGTGGAATGCCTTCGAGATTCGAATTCTGAATTTACTCCCCTGAAGCTCGAGGAGACACTTCCAGGTGCGAACATCCCCGATTCACGTCCCACATCAGAGGAACTAGTGCCCCACACAAGCGGACAAGGAGAGTTAGGTGGAGACGAATTAGAGTATGACCGTGACGTGGTGGGAAAAGAGATATTTGGCGGTCGATTAGAGGTGACACAAGACGCTATAGCAAAATACTGCGAGGCAATCGAAGAGACAAACCCGATCTTTGTAAACTCAGAATATGCTGAGACGGGTCCGTATGGCGGAATTGTTGCACCACCTGGCATATTACAAACAGCACAGGTAGCCTCACCACCCGACCCTAATGTCAAATTCGGAACAACACAGTTCATGGCTGGATCACGACAGGAATATCACCTCCCAATAAGGCCGGGTGATGTTCTCGACGCGTATGTACAAGTGAGGGAAGTTTACGAAAAAACTGGCCGTAGTGGCCGAATGGTTTTCATTGTGAGAGAAACGCGGTGGGCGAATCAATTTGGGGAAAACGTGGCATCACTTCAAACTTCAATGGTTATCCGACAGATCCAGCAGTAAGGAGTCAACTGAAATGACAAATGACTACCAAAGGTACTTCGAAGAAATTGAAATAGGAGAGGAATATATTCAAACTCAACAGCCTACTAGAGAAAATGTTCTAGAATTTCTAGGTACATGGTCCGACCCAGGTGACGAAGTTCGAGGGCGATTTTCAGATCAGGCAGCTGCTGCACGAGATGGGCTACAAAAACCCATCGTACCTGGCAATATGTCAGCATCGATGATCACGAAACTAGTAACTGATTGGGCCGGACCTCTCGGTCGCATAGTAAGTCTGGATATTTCTTTCCGACGCCCAGTTCAGCATGAAGATATTCTTAAGTGTGTGGCGTTGGTGACAGAGAGAGATGACGATTTAGTAGAGGCTGGTGGACCAGCATTAGTTGGTCTCGACGTATCATTCGAAAATGAACAAGGTGAGAAACCTGTACAGGGTACTGCAACCGTCGAACTACCTAGACATGATGCCACCGACTGATCCTTTAAGCTCTGACAATGTTCGACTTATTTCCCTCGCTAGATATCCAGCTCGGCCTCGTACCACTTCGAGTACTCCTAGGAATCATTATGATGGACTCGGGAATCGGAAAATGGAGACGCGGAATTAATGGTACGGGAGATTGGTTCGAATCATTGGGCTTCCCGTTCCCTCAAAACCTTGCAAGATTTGTCGCTACTCTAGAAACAATTTGCGGGTTAATGCTCGTCATTGGTCTGTTGACGCCAGTGGCTGGGCTCCTAATTGCGATAAATATGACTGTTGCCACTTTTGTCCAAAAATTCAAACTTGGTGCACCATTTCAAGGAGGGGACGTGCAGGGTTACGAGTTAGATATCATTCTTGCGGTGTCGGCACTTACAATTGCGTTCACGGGACCAGGGGCCCTATCAGTGGATAGTTTGTTTTTTGGAAATTAGGGTTTGAAACAATATGGGTACTGGTGCTTTTGAATCCAAGACATCCGAATTCTCGATCTGGTTACAAACCGAAACAATGACTACAGAGCCTAGAAGGATCGTTCGAACCGATGAAAAAGAAATCCTTATATCGAAAGTCGAACCTGGATTCGCACAGCAATTACACCAAACCCTGGATTTAATAGGGTTGGACTCCCAGAGAGGAATTTTGGTCGGCTTGCCAGAGCGAATGTGGGCGAATTTCGATGGAGCTACCCCTCGTGTGGATGCTTGGCGACTTGGGATAATTCAATCGTTGATTGATAATCAGGGCAAACTGTCACTCAATGATGAGCGGGTAAAAGAGATTCAGATAGGAGTCGAGTCAGTGGCCGCCCTACTCGAGGCGACTCTTTGGTCGGCTCCCATTCTTGCTGATGAGGAATACACGCCAAAAAAAGGCGAGATCCAAGCGTTCCATGACAATCTCCGTACCCTCGCAGATGGATCTGATATTTTCACACGTTTCTATGGGCAGTATGAGAATAAAACCGTAGTCAACCATTGCCCCGGAGCGTTGATCGCCCGTCAGCTTCTGATTTCTGGTTGGGAATGCTGTACAAAAACTCCGGCACCTACTGTTGGGTAAATTCTTCAGCTACTTGAAATCGTTTTAGCTTTCCTGAGGCTGTCCGTGGTAGCGCGGATTCCACTACTTCCCATTTCTTCGGGACTTTGTAGCCCGCAAGGTTTAATCGCAATATGTCTTCTATTGCCTCGAGGTCAAATGCCTCCGATGTTTCTACCCTCAACACTGCAACTACTTTTTGACCCCAGACTTTGTCAGGGACACCAAATACTGCAGATTCAACAACTCCGTCATGGGAGTTGATTACAGACTCTATCTCTTCCGGATGCACGTTCTCCCCACCGCTAAGTATGACGTCATCAGCTCGTCCAACGACCGTCAAAAAGCCTTTCTCATCACGAGTAGCAAGATCGCTAGTACACAACCAACCATCGTCAAATTTGCCACCATCAGAAATAACTGACTTCTCATAATATCCAGTGCTGATCGTGCGCCCCCTTACAAGAATCTCACCTGATGTCACCTCGGTGATTGGTAAATCAATCGAATCTCTTAATTTCACAGTGGAAGCCAGAAGAGGTCTCCCTGCACTTCCCGCATGCGAGACAGCATGCTGCTGTGACACGGTCGCCACTTGAGATGTGGCTTCAGTCAGTCCGTACGTTTGTAGAATAGGAATCCCTCTATCAAGACCCTGACGTATCAGATCAACAGTAGCCGGACCGCCTCCCAGTAGTACAGCCCGGAGAGAGTCGCTGTAACGAGCAGGGCTATCGACAGCATTCAACAGACGGTCGAGCATAGTGGGTACCAACGATACTAAGGACACTGCACCAGAATCTAATTCGGTATTTACTGATTCGACATCAAATTTCGTGTGAATAACAGCTGATATCCCATAAATAGCAGCTCGCATCAAAATCGACAGACCACCGACATGGAAAAGAGGCATACAAACTAGCCAACTGTCTCTCTCCTCTACACCTATGTTCGCTGCTGAGGCAATTGCACTCCAATAGAAATTGAGATGACTCAAGCTGGCCAGTTTTGGAAGTCCTGTAGTGCCTGAGGTATAAATCAGTGCAAGTGGGTTATCGGCCTCGAGAAAAATTTGTTCGTCCTGATCATTTACGGTAGAACCAGAGGTCAGCGTTCCTAGATCAACAATCGCTATCTCGGTAATCTCGGCTATGTTACTTCCCAGAGCTTGGTTAGAGTCGTCAGTCACAAGAAATTCAGCTCCGCAATGTTCGGTCTCCCACGCCAATTCATGCACCGTGAGTCTGCTATTCAGAGGTACAAACGGAGCCTTCATACGAATAGCCGTGTGGAATAGCACAGCAAATTCGATACTGTTCTCAGCAAGCACGCACAAGATTTGTCCCTCTGCAAAACCGAGCTCAGCAAGTTGACTCTCTGCAAATTGAACTCTGTGATTCAACTCAGAATATGTTATCGATTCGTCTTTATCACGAATTGCTAACTTGTCCGCATGGGTACGAGACCGCAGAGACAGCCAATCTGGCAACTGCGATATTCCGGGGTCAGGCATAGTAAATCTCCTGCCACGGACCCGTAGCAACTCGCTCCAGAGCCTCACAATCAATCTCCACTCCTAACCCCGATTCGGTAGGCAGTATCAGTTGACCCTGATCTGGGACCGGTGTCTCTGCAATATCAGATTTGATCCATTCTCCTGTACCTAGTCCATGAGCCAGTTGCACCGGTAATAAAGAGGCAGCGTGCGCCGCGGTCATTAAACCGATCGCTGACTCAAACATACTTGTTATGAAGCTAGATACCCCATGACTCTGTGCCCATCTCGCAATACCTATAGTCGTACTAATACTCCCGATGAGCGACGGCTTGAGCACAAGGATATTAGCCTTATGCCCCGTGACAAGCTCGCGAAGTGTTCCTGCATCTTGATAGACAGACTCATCGGCAGCAATGGGAATACTTGATTCCCTGGTCACAGTACCCAAAGCACTGATATCAGCAGGTTCCGTTGGTTGCTCAACTAATTCGATATTGAATTTCTGTACCTGTTGAATAAAGTCCCGTGCCTCAGAAATAGATAATTTACCGTTTGCGTCTAACCGCAATACGAGCTCTGGGCATGCCTCGTTTACTCCTCTTATCCGCTCCAAGTCTGATTGCTGATCCAGTAGGCCAATCTTGAGTTTCACATATTTGTAACCTTTCACCTGCAACTCAAGTGCCTGTCGCACAGTCCCATCAACATCTGAGGAATCAATCAATCCGTTCACTAGCAGCCGCTGGCTACCACTAGTTCCCTGAAAACTAGCGTGAAGTGGAACCCCCATCTTTCGTGATCGCATATCTTCCAATGCCATGAGGCATGCATTCCAAACGAGATGTGCACCCGGTCGCGCTGGGTTAAGCATCGTGAAAGTAAAGCTGGATGAATCTAATCCTCGCAACTGATCTAATACATCTTCAGCGGTGATTGTGTTCACGTAGCCAGGCATGGGCGCTGCCTCAGCAAGCCCCACAATTCCCGATCGGTCCGTGAGTTGTATCACTACTCCCCGCTTGGTGCTAACCACGTCCCAGCCCGCTGAGAAACTGTCGATTAACTCAAGTTCAAATGGACGCCATCGAATCGAAGAAATATCTCCAGTCACAATACAAGTCCCAGCGAAAACAGTATCCCAATTAAAAAATGGAGTCGTGCAGTGGATACCAGTGCCTGATTGAATTCCCCGCCAACCTCGGCTGTGAGGACCGTACGAACCGGCCCTATTGCGGCTGGTATCGCGAGTGTGACAAGTAATATCCAAGGATCAAAGTCAGAATCGAAAACCACTAGAATCAGCGGGATCACAAAAGCACTAACAAGCAGACCGACATAAAAAATCCTACTTCTCCGGCCTCCGAGAATCACGGCTAGGGTAATTTTACCGGACCTCTTGTCAGAGGTCGCATCTCGAATATTGTTTACAAGAAGGATAGCGGTGACGGTCAGGGAAACTGGTAATGCCGCAAAGAAAACTTCGTTCCTGATAGTTTCGGTTAAAACAAACACGGTCCCAGATACTGCGATCAGGCCAAAGAAAACAAAAACAAAAACCTCCCCTAATGCTTTATAACCGTAGGGCCATGGGCCACCCACGTATGTAACCGCTGCTAGCATCCCAGCCAAGCCGATAACAATAACAGGCCATCCTGCGACCCATGTGAGATATAGTCCGATACCCGTCGCCACCGAAAACGCAATACCAACACCAAGCAATAATTGATTCTGAGACAGCAAACCTAAAGCAGCCGCCCGCGGAGGGCCTAAGCGATCAGGTCCGTCTGTTCCCCGCCGATAGTCAGATAGATCATTCGCAAAGTTTGCACCTATCTGAAGTGCCAGGGCAGCGATCATTGCAGCAAGTCCAACTACCCAATCAAACGCGCCCACAAATCCATAGGAAAAAGCCCAACCAACGACGACGGGACTAGCAGCCGCAGGAAGTGTTCGAAGTCGTGCTGCTAATACAAATGCACCAGGACTACCAGCACGAGGCAGAGCTGTGTCTATCACATCACACCTCCTAACTGGTCAAGAGAAGAAATCCTATCCGTGGAATGGTAGCCGACCAAATTTCTTGAAGTCCGGCTGTCGCTTTGATTCCAAGAACGCGTTGCGACCTTCCTTAGCCTCATCACTCGTGTAGTACATCATAGTCAAGTCTCCGGCCAGTATTTGAAGGCCAGTCACTCCATCGGTATCAGCATGGAATGCGTTTTTCAAAAATCGAATAGCTGTAGGTGATTTTTCGTTAATTTCCTGAGCCCATTTGATTCCTTCATCTTCAAGCTGATCAAGTGGCACTACTGTATTAACCAAACCCATCTCCAGTGCTTCCTGTGCATCATATTGGCGGCACAGAAACCAGATTTCTTTGGCTTTTTTTGTGCCGACCTCACGTGCCAGGAGGCTCGATCCATATCCAGCATCAAATGAACCCACTCTAGGTCCTGTTTGGCCGAATCTGGCGTTATCAGC
>CAXGQC010000019.1:0-21872 GCA_964011795.1 uncultured bacterium
TTCAACCATCACAGTAAAAACACATAATCCGCAAGATTCAGTCGTTACGTCTGATCGATTTGGAGAAGGATTCGCTTCGTTCTCGGAGTGGATGGATTCGATTGAGTTAAATAAAGAGAAGTTCCAGATGCACTATGACGAGTGGGAACATGACCAGGCCGATATCGATAAAGTCCGTCAATATGTGGAATCAAAAGGTATCAAGGCCCTATGCATTGGTGAAGACTGGTGTCCAGATGTGTGGAGGGGCTTGCCGGTTATTTCGCGTATCGGGGAACTGACAGGGATGGAAGTGAGACTGTTCCAACGAGACGAGAATTCCGATATCATGGACGAATTTTTGAAGGACGGAGAGTTTGAATCTATTCCAGTTGTAGTCTTGTATGACGCAGATCATAACTATCTCGGACATTGGATAGAACGAGCAGACCAAGCCAATGCTGAAATGCAACCATTGCTGTCAATGCTTCACGGGCACGAACGAGGAAGCGATGAATGGCAGGAAGCCCGCAACAACTATCTAACAAAAACTGTTGAGTTAGCTCAAGGATGGCGGAACGCTCAGGTGAAAGAAATGCTGGCGTTGCTCGACGAAGTTTACGCCTAGGAAATAATTTCTGCCGAGACACCGCAAGTAGGACAGACTGACCAAGAAAAGTTGAGAAGTGCCTTGCAATCCGACGAGGTACAGAGTTTCTTTAGCTCTTTGGCACAATGTGGGCAGTAGAGCCAATTTTCTTGGATCGGTCTCAAGCAGTCTACACAAGATATATCCGTCTTCATTTCGGCCAGAATTGCCTCCCGCCCAAGTTCCCGCTCGTATCGGTCCTGTATGGTGTCGTTTGGTCTCAATACCAGGTACACAGGAAGACTAAAAAATGGGAAGAATATTGTTAATCCTAATGAAAACAGTCTCCCAAAAATGCTTGATGTTCTGCTGAATATGTCTCGTGTCACCCAGATAATCAATACTGCCCACATGACTAGACCATATAACCCAATAACATAACCAATTGTGATTAGGAGATCCGGTAGGTTAGCTTGGGAATCACTTAGTGCTGCTGTTTGCAAAAAAAACATTGTTTGCTCCGCCCCAGACAAATGCAAGCTTTACATAAAACGAGCGTAGCGCCTGATGAACAAATTTGGGGAAATCACTTCACCTCTCAGACTAATCTAACGGATAGAATCGTCAAGATCAGTAGGACGAGGTATCGTAATCGATGACGATAAAAGTCTGTGATATGGCGCAGTGTTCTAGACCACCGGGAAATATTGAAAGGCTAACCTTAATGCTTAACTCTGAACAGACTCAAGCTGTTGAGCACTCACGAGGCCCTGTCCTAGTAGTGTCGGGTCCTGGAAGCGGAAAAACTCGTGTCATCACTGAAAGAATTGCGAACTTAATCAACAGCCGGAATGTTCCGCCCTGGAAGATATTAGCAATCACATTCACTAACAAGGCTGCAAAAGAAATGAAAGAGCGTGTTGATATTCTGCTCGGCTCCCCAGGTCAGGCCGTAATGGGTGGGACTTTCCACGCAACATGTGCCCGTATCCTTAGACAGGCTGGCTCTGCAGTAGGAGTCCCCAATGATTTTGTTATTTACGACACGGACGACTCTGAATCCGTGGTCAAATCAGTGATGAAGGAGTTGAATACACCTGAGCAATTCACACCTAGACAAATCCGTAACAGAATTTCTTCGTTCAAGACATCGGGGCACCTGACAGAATCTGTATCCTCGATTTCTGGTAATAGTTTCCTTGATGAGATCTCGATTAAAGTACTAACAGAATATGACCGCCGATTACGACAATCAGGTGCCGTAGATTTCGATGACTTGCTGAACAAAACCCATTTACTTCTTACTGAATACAGGTCTGATGCAGCTACATTCCTGAATCGATTCGAACACGTGCTCGTCGACGAGTTCCAAGACACAAATAGGGTCCAATATGAGATTGCAAAAAGCCTAGCTGGGAAATCTAGAAACTTCTTTATCGTTGGTGATGAAGATCAGTCTATATATTCTTGGCGGGCAGCTGATGTGCAAAATTTCCAGCGTTTCAAGGATGATTTTCCTGAGGCCGATGTCATTTATCTGGGCCAAAATTACCGATCGACGGGTAATATCATTCGCGCCGCAGAGACCATCATAAATAAGAGTACCGGGCGAAGTGAAAAAGCACTCTGGACTGAGAATACTGATGGTGATGCTGTTCGAATAATGGTCACTGGCAACAGTGAAGAAGAGGCTTGGTTCGTAGCGAATCAGATCGAAGACAAGCTATCGGGAGCTCTTTCCGAGAGTAACACCTATGGAATTCTCTATAGGACGAATGCCCAAAGTAGAGCTTTTGAGGAGGCACTTATAGGCCTCGGTATCCCCTATCGACTCGTTGGAGGCACTAGATTCTACGAGAGAAAAGAAATTAAAGATCTCATAGCATATTTGAGATTAGTCCATAACGAACATGACAGTGTGGCGTTCCAGCGGGTCGTCAACATCCCTCCACGTGGTATCGGAGTACGCACTTTGGCGGCAGTGCTCGGACATGCCCACGAACATGCGATATCACCCGTCGCCGCTCTTGCTAAACTCGCCATAACCGACGGAACAGAGATAATCGGTTCCAGAGCGAAAAAGGCCGCTGCGCAGTTTACTCGTGACTATGACGACATCACCCAAGCTTCAGAAAATCGATCTGTGGCAGATACACTAGATCAGATCATCCATAGAACCGGGTTTAAAGACTACATCTTCAAACTCGACAAAGAACAACCAGATCGAGCCGATAGTCGGTGGGAAAATGTTGAAGAACTTCTCAACGTAGCTGCCCAATATCAAGAATCTGATGACGAAGCTTCACTTGCCACTTTCCTTGAACAAGTGGCACTTGTATCTGACGTGGATCAACCAGACGGCACGTCTGCGCAGGTGCAGGTGACCTTGACAACATTACACTCAGCTAAAGGACTCGAATTTTCCACCGTTTTCTTAGTCGGCATGGAGGAAGGATTGCTGCCTCACCAACGCTCTTTCGATACGCAAGAAATGCTAGAGGAGGAAAGACGGCTGTGTTATGTAGGTATGACTCGCGCAAAAAATCAACTATTTATGACCAGATCAATCAACAGATACCTCTATGGGCGCAGTACGAGCACAATTTCTTCAAGATATCTTGATGAACTTACGCAACCTGAGATAGAACGCGAACACTATGGCGATATCGATCCGACTGCACAGGATGCACAAAGAAACAGAACAAATAGCTACTCCTATCGACGAAATTCCTTCGGGCTAAAAGATGCGCGGATAGAGACTGACGCAACTAATACTCGGCCTCCTTTCTCTCCCGGCGATAAAGTTCGGCACGGAAGATTCGGGCTTGGCACGGTAATTAGTATCAAACAAGATGGGAAAGACTGGGAAATACAAGTTGCTTTTGAATCACAAGGAGTCAGGAGGCTTTACCAGTCATTTGCGCAGTTGGTCGCTGCGTGACTCTATATTTAGTCGCTAGCTGAACAGTTCGTCCCAATCCGAATCCGGAATGTTCCCTAATAGTAGCTCAAGGATACGATCCGCTTTTTCTAGATGATTAAAGCTTGAAATCCCAAAGATCCCCTCTATATCCTTGGCCGTCACGGTGGTTGAATTAGGCGAAAGTGCAACTGTCGTAGCACTAGCTGAAGCTCGATCCAGTAGATAAGGACTCGGCTCATGGCCGCCAGTAAGCAGGAGACACTCAGCGTTCGAAAGAAGAGCCGCCAACCCTAAATCAACTTTTTCAGCTCGGGATATGACCGCTTTACTATTGTACCTACCAAAATAATCATCGGCGGAATCATGGGATATTGCGCCAATTAACACATGTTCACAAAGAGCTGAGTTACCCCTTTTTGGGCTACTCAATAGTGAGGCATTAGTTGCTTCAATCAGTTCAGCAACCGTTGGAGCTGCTAAAACTCTATCCTCAATAATCGAACGGTCTCCTGAAGACTTGCTTCTATTCGCAAGGTTCCAGAATGCTGCATCGTTAGTCACTCCCTCGGTAACCCAGATAATTTTGGAGTTTGGAACAGATTCAGTCGCAGCTGATATTTGGCTCGCATCTACTTCAACAACATTTACTTGATTACGAAGTGCGGGTAATGCTGACATTTCCAAAGGAAGGCCATCACCAGAGTCGATCTGAGATGATAATACCTGTGCGAATCCGAACGCATCTTGCGTGGCAGAATCATCACTACCAAGGCGCCTTATAGAAACATCTAATCCTCTTTGGGCAGCAACCAAAGAAATACCAACGGCTACTGTACTAGCCCCACTACCAGTTTTTTCTCCAGCTACCACAATGACAGTCATGCATTCTCCTTTGCCGGTGGCCATGAACTATGGCGCATATGCTCCTTCGCACAGCGACGACCCCAGTTTTAACCTCAATCAGGTTACAACAACAAGCACACCCTAAATCCAAAGCGGATACCTATAGAATGATACCAAAAGAGCGTGTTGATGACTGCTAAACGAGTGGAGGCAAAGTGCAAATCACAAATGTCAAGGTAGATCTAGTTGAATGGAAATCCGACCCTTGGAAAACTGGAGTAGGACAAACATTTGGCGACACACAAACTCTCGGTGTCGTAACTGTCGAGACGGACGAGGCGATATCAGGTCATGCATTCCTAGGTTCATCAAGGATGGGTGCTCAACATTTCGTACCTAGTCTTATCGAATTTATAAAGCCAAGACTCCTTGGTAAGAATCCTCAAAACATTGGACAAATTTGGTGGGATCTTTGGAAACAGAATCGTTCCGTATCTACCTATGTAATCGGTGCCATTGATATTTGTCTATGGGATATCAATGGCAAAATTGCCGGACAACCGATACACCGATTATTAGGCACGTCCAAAGAGTCAGTACCTGCCTACTCCAGCACGGCCTTTCACGAAACCAAGGAAGAATATGCCGAAGAAGCAATTCATTTCAAGGAGCTCGGATGGCGTGCACATAAAATCCATCCGCATGGAGATCCAGCATACGATATAGAAATTTCTCAAGCAGTCCGCAAAGCGGTTGGCGATGACACTAAATTAATGCTCGATTCGATGTGGGCATACCGTTATGAAGACTCATTAAGAGTAGGCCGTGCGATCGAAGATTTGAATTATTACTGGTACGAAGATCCACTGGTAGAAGAAGATATCTACAACTATGTGAAACTGCACTCGAAACTTGATATACCGATCATGTCCACCGAGTATGCACCAGGTAGATATTACGGAATGACGCAGTGGATAACACAATATGCAACAGATATTCTTCGGGGCGATGTGGCTGTCACAGGGGGAATCACGCCACTGGTCCGACTGGGGCATCTTGCTGAAGGATTTAATATGCAATGTGAAATCCACCATGGCGGTAATTCACTGAACAATGTTGCGAATCTGCACGTAACGATGGCAATACCAAATTGCGAATTTTATGAGGTATTCCCTTGTACGGGGGCCAATCAATTTGGTCTAGTCGAGGATATTACGGTAGACTCGCATGGCCTAGTGTACGCACCGACCGGGCCAGGACTCGGATATGAAATTGATTGGGAGTTAATTCATCGGGAACGGATCGGTGTCGCTGAATAGTCTTCAGTCCGAACATAGCTTAAACAAGGGAAGCGTGACTTCATCAGACAGCTGGACTAAGTGTAATTCGACCCTCGACCCTATCTCTATATTCTCTGGATCACCATTAACTAGATTGGACGTAATCCTCGGGCCTTCGTCCAATTGAACTATGACTGTCAGAAACGGAGTGTGTCCTTTGAGGGCCGGATGGATCGGTTGCTGGGTGACAACATACGAGAAAATGGAGCCGGTACCCTGAGCATCCACCCACTCAAAATTGAATTGCTGGCAACACATTGAAACGGGAGGATAATTTTTTATTCCACAATCAATACAGGTTTGCAGCAACAATTTGCCATCTGACAAACCTTGCCAAAACATAAGACTATCCTCATCCGGTACTGGAAGAGGAAGGTTCTCAGGCCGATCCCATTCTTTATCAGGCATTATTCCCCTCTTTCAAAAATTACGGCGCCGGTTCCAATCCCAGTGTCAACGAATGAAAATTGTGCGTCGTTCACTTGTGCAGTCGACTCACCTCTAGCCTGCCGTACACTCTCTATTAGTTGATTCATACCTTGCATATATGCCTCGGATAAGTGCCCACCTGAGGTATTCACGGGAAGACTTCCACCATCCCATGAAATTTCTTTGGCTGAAACAAAGTCACCCCCTTCACCTCGGCGGACGAACCCATAATCCTCCAATGCAAACAATACGAACGGAGCAAAATGATCGTAGATCTGTGCCACCGAAATATCACTTGGAGTAATCTTTGCTCGTTCCCAGAGGTTAGGAGCAAGGCCGACGGCAGCAGTATCTATGAAATTCCTCACGCTATAACCCGACTGCGCTGCAGCTCGGATCATTGCCACGGGACCGTCTCTTTCTCGAGCCCTCTCGACAGAAGTCAGCACCAAAGCTCCTCCACCGTCTGTTTCAAGGCAACAATCGAAAAGATGAAACGGATCCACAATTACTCTTGATTCTTGGTGCTGCTCAATTGACAAGGTTTTTTCAAAGAAGGTTGCTCGTGGATTTCTATTGGCATGTTCTCGTTCACATACAGCAACCATCCCAAAATCACGAGACGATACACCGGTTTCATGCATTCGCCGCCGGGTAGTCATAGCTAATCCGTGTTGAGGAGTGAGCATCCCGAAAGGTTCAGTGAAAGCGGCAGAGCCCCGACCCGACCGACCAGTCACATCTCCTCTACCATAGCGCCTACCTGAGCGCCCATTTACTCCTCTATATATCACAACCACATTCGCTAGACCGGCATGTATGGCCGCGGCAGCATTAGCCACTAGCGCTGCCCCAACGTTCCCAGCCTGATTAATCTCTCCAAACCAGGAGAGATTAGATAGTCCGAGGTTAGCAGCCACGGTCGCCTCGCTAGAAGTATCAACAGACCAACGAAGTAACCCATCTACTTCGTCGTGCCTAATCCCAGCATCTTCGAGAGCGGCGGTAATGGCCTGCAGTGACAAAACTAATTCAGATCGTCCGGATTCAGTGGAATAGTCTGTTTCACCAACACCTACCACTGCAACACTATTCATAAATGACATTCAGCACCACCCATGTATTCGGAAGGTATATCAATGCAGGGCGACAATGTAACGGACGAATTACAGAATTTGTATACCACTAAATAACCTCGCGATCTCTTAGACTAGTGATCTGGTCCCAGTCATACCCTAGCTGCAACAGTATTGTCTCGGTATCAAAACCTAGTCGCGGACCTCCGCCTTGGATCTTCGGTGGAGTCTCACTCATTCGCACAGGTGGTCCTGGGACTCTCATCTCCCCGAGAGTATCAGATATGATCTCCTGCAAGTAACCGTTATCCCACATCTGCGCCTGTAATTCCAGATCTTCATAACTCATTACCAGTGAATTAGGCACATCAGCATTGGTAAGTTGTTCGATCCAATATTCAGATGTCTCGGTCAAAAATTGTTGTTCCAGTACCCCAACCAACTCATCTTTATTTTCTGCTCGGGCAAATGGATCAGAGAATCGACTATCGGCGATTAGATCCTGTCGCTTCAGAGCGCCACATAAATTCACCCAGAATCTTTGAGTGTTGGCGGCGATTGCAACATATTTCCCATCGCGAGAAAGATAATGCGTGTAAGTGGCAGCACGACGCGCCTCGAAACCAATCTGCTTGCCGGTCCGTAGAAAGCGAGTGATCGGCATTGCCTGGACTGCCGTCATGGCACCTATCAGTGAAACATCGAGATGCTGGCCAATTCCAAAACTGTTTCGAGCCACCAACGCTGAACTTATTCCAAACGCAAGTAGCATGGCACCTATCTGATCGGCAAATCCACCGATTAAAGCCTGAGGAATCTGGGTCGGACCTCCACCCTGTTCCACCATGACACCACTAAATGCTTGACCCACGTGGTCGTATCCGGGTTGATTTCCTCGCGGACCTTCCCGGCCCCAAGATGATCCCGAGGCTAAGATAATATCTTCACGTATTTCCTTGAGGTCCGAATAACCGAGCCCCCATCTCTCCATAGTGCCGGGTCTAAAATTTTCGACCACCACATCACATCCCTCTACCAACCTGCCAACAATTTCCTTAGCATCGGGTTTCCTAAGATCAATTGTCATACTCTTTTTGCCACGATTATGGGCCTCAAAATAGGCAGAGAATCCGTCATTCTGAAGACCTGTCGCGCGTCCCGGCTCACCACCTGGCTCCTCAATCTTTATTACTTCCGCGCCCATATCAGACAGAAGAACCGTGGCAAAAGGTCCTTGCTGATATCGAGTGAAATCGAGGATTTTAATTCCTGATAGAGCTGACTGTTGCTGTTCCATCTTGCTGTCCTGATTCATACAACCATCTTATGTTTCGAAATCACTATCACTGGGCATCTAACCATCACCACTCCATATTAAAATGGGGGAAGGAGAATAAACTATGCCCATAGACTCAACACACAAAATAGCATTGATTACAGGCGCTGGGTCCGGTGTCGGACGAGCCTCAGCGCTGGCACTTATGGCCCAAGGATATACCACTGTCTTATTTGGGCGCCGCAAATCACAATTGGAAGAAACACTGGCACTCGGAGCCGTAAGCAATACCGAGTCAATCGTGATTACAGGCGATGTATGTGATGCGAGTTCCGTACATAATTTATTCGATGAAGTGAACCAACGATTTGGACGCCTAGATCTATTATTCAATAACGCTGGCATCGGTGCTCCGACTGTTCCTATTGAAGAACTAACCATTGAAGACTGGCAGAATGTAGTCAATACAAATCTCACCGGTACATTTCTCTGTACTCAGGAAGCGTTCAGAATAATGAAATCACAAAATCCTAAAGGCGGACGAATTATAAATAACGGTTCAATATCTGCAGACAGACCTCGACCCATGTCGGCACCCTATACTTCGACAAAACATGCGATAACGGGTTTGACTAAGGCGACATCACTTGATGGACGTGAGCACGATATTGCCTGTGGACAGATAGATATCGGGAACGCCGCCACAGAGATGACTCAAAGAATGAGTGAAGGAGTCTTACAGGCTAATGGTGTGACCCGTGAGGAACCTGTAATGGATGTTCAGGCTGTCGCTGATGCGATCGTCTATATGGCCGAACTTCCGCTCGACACCAACGTACAATTTATGACAGTTATGGCTACCAAGATGCCCTACATCGGACGAGGATAATTTCAGAAATTGCTAATCCAATCCTATAAGTCATCTCCAGTCACTCGATAGAAGTAGATAAAAAAAGTATATGGATGTAATCGGGATATAACAGATACAAGCTCTAGTCTATGGACGGTTGACCAATGAATGCTAACTTAAGGTCAAGTTGCATCTCCAAAAACTCTGCGAACTCAAGCTGAAACTGTGCATATGACCGGCCGAAATTCCTCTCGAAAGCGATCAACCAACCATAATCTTTCAATTCTTCGTTAAACGAGCGGAAATGTTCCACGGATGTTGAGCCAGACAAATGCTGTAGGTATGCAACAGCTACCCGACCAATCGGGCATTGCCACGAGTCCCCTGTTATCTCAGATTCCACCTGATCTGCCGGGCTCTCGCAGGACAATAGAATATCGTCGGCAGGAACATCGTGTTCATTGAATGCTTCATGAGCTGCTATCACCCAGCCTTCTAACTCTCTAGCAAAATTCCCCGGAATGAATTGATCGGAGATCAGTGCAGCTAGATAGTCAGCCGTGCCTTCGTAAAGCCATACCGGACCTTTTAAATCTATTTCATTAAAACCAGGCATCAGGCCCTCATAATCAATTACATGAGCATTTTGATAAACATGGATCCATTCATGACTGGCTGGGATCCAGTGGCTGGTCGGTGCAAATTCATGGTCGTCTAGAGTGGGCCAAACTATTTCGAATAGGGCCGAGTCCCTGGAGAGCACTCCCATACCTTGGCCTTGCGTAGCCATGGGAGTGAGTAAATTACGTTCACACTCTCCCGAACTGGAACTATCAATATATCCGCACCGGTGCTTCACCACGGCAAGATGATTAGTAGTTTCTCTATGCCAAATAGACACGTACAAATGGATAGTTTGGCTGGTCGCACCGTCAGGTATAGGAAATGCTTCACTGGCGCCGAGTATCGCATCATAAACATCGGCGTAAATCGAATCTGGCGTGCCTTGATAGGAAGTAAAATCAAAAACTAAGTCACTCAAGCGACTCGCGCATCGGTCCTGCTTAGATCCCTCTGGCCCCTGGATAAATGCTAAATCGATCTCGATATCAGCGCAGCGCGTAATACTCATGGTGCCCATTGATCCGTTGGCATTGCTTGCATTTTCAGGGGTCACTGGAGTGGAACTCGAGGATGCAATCGTGGACGATTCGTCGGAGGCATTTACCACTGGTGTAGTACTCGTCACAGTCTCTGATACTGTGGTGGCTGGAGTCCCAGCCGTAGTTGTTGACTCTGTCTCGGCACTATTAACTTCAACAACTCTGGTTGAGACTATCTCGCTCTCGCTCGAGCAAGAAATTGTGCCCAGAAAAATTAGAAGCCCAATAAGTAAACTGACCAACTTTTTCATTGACACCTCCCAAGTTCTCGCAAGGGATACCGCTCAAACAGAGAATGGTGTCGAGGGGCGGGCTCGAACCGCCGACCCTTGCCTTTTCAGGGCAATGCTCTACCAGCTGAGCTACCTCGACAGGAACCTAAAGCATACAACCTAATTCGACCAAAGGTCCAATTTGATTAGAGGTTTAACAGATAGAATCATCGTATGCCGATAAATAATTATGCGAGAGTCCGATGGATGAAAAAGGCTGGCCTGTATCTACAGGAAAAAGACCCTATCTTACGAACGTTAATCGAACGGTACGGTTTTTATCGTCCAAGCCCACCAACTTCTGATGGTTGGTCTTCACTGTGCAGAACAATCATGTTTCAACAACTTGCGGGCTCGGCAGCCTCAGCTATTCAGAAGCGCTGGCTCGCTTCATATAAGAGAACTCTACAATCTGGTTTCCCGTCGCCTAGGCAAGTCCTGAACACAAGAAGTGATGTCTTTAAAGCTGCTGGAGTATCACAACAAAAAACTTCATATCTTCGGAGCCTTGCTGAGCACGTCGAGTCTGGGGAGCTTGATTTTGATGAGTTAACTAACTTGACTGATGAAGATGTGATCACACGTATCACCCAGGTTCATGGATTAGGAGTTTGGTCTGCTCACATGTTTCTGATGTCGCAGTTACGAAGACCTAACATTCTCCCCGTCGGAGATCTCGGAGTAAGGAATGGCATGAAAATTGCCTATCAAGTCGAGGGACTAGTGACACCTAAAGTAGCTTCGGAAATCGGTCAGCGCTGGGAACCTTATTGCTCGGCTGGCTCGTGGTATATGTGGAAAGTTGCTGATGGGGATCAAGATTTTTTTAATGACCCAGTCAACTAGAGTCATCAGTCGATCGTGAAGGTAGCTCAATTGTTTTAGGCTCTTGTACAAAAAACACGAACATCAACACTCCTAGTAGACCTATTGCACCGATCCCTGAAACAGTAAATGCAAGTGAAGTGATAGCTGCAAGAGGTCCTACCAGCATGCTTCCGCCAGCTTGTCCAGTGTCAGAAACAAGCCGCCAAACACCGATGAATTGCCCTCTATTCTCTGGCAACGAGAGATCTGCACCGATGGTCATTACGATGCCACTACCGAGTCCATTCCCAAATCCACTAATCAGGCAAACAATGAGCATTTCAGAAAAAGATTCGGTGAAAATCAAGCCCAACGTGGTGACCGAGAGAATCAGCAGACTCGGGATTGCCGCTGCTCGGCGGCCGAATTTATCCATTATTATCCCGGCAAAATAAAATGGTACGGTGTCTACGGCAAAGGAAAGCCCCATTATGAGAGATATTTCCTGTGCACTAAGACCAATCTGACTACCCCACAACGGCCAAAATACATCGCGAGAATGCCTAACCACAGCCAGCAAAATAACTGCAACGCCAACGGTACTAAAAATAGATTTGTAATTAATGATTACTACGCCGATCTCACGCAGTGAAATCGTATCTTCAGGAACTCTGTGCAGCGTGTCTTGAAAAGACGAGAGAATCAATACTAGAGCCACTAAAGTAAAAATAGAAAATAATACGAATGCCATCTCCAAACCGCTGAAGGTATATAGGAACGCAGCTAGTACCGGTCCTGCAAATCTCCCCGCTCGAGTAAACCCACCCACAAGCGATATCCCTCGCCCTCGAAGTTCTTCCGAACAAGCGCCGGCAATGTATACCAAGCGAGCGACCTGCCAGAGCGATGACGCAGCACCCATGAGAAAAATTACAGCAGAAAAACAAATCAGAGCAGTTGTCGTTGATGACTCGATAGCGGTTATCGCATAAATCGCAAATACACATGCGACTACTAGGATTGCTCCGGAAGATAGAATGGACCAGCGCTCACCTATCCTGCCGACAATAATTCCTGCTGGAATATCAAAAATATAATTACCTAATCCCCTAAGAGCAGCGATTATCCCAGCCAAAGCGATCGATGCACCAAGATCCTGGGCAGCAAGAGGAAGTATCGGCATCACCGCCCCTTGGCCAGCTGACAGTAAAAAGGTAGGTCCGTATACGGGAAGAAACAGTTGCCGAAGTAATTGCGTTAATGCTCTGATTTGTCGTCTGCTCTCAAAAGTGCTTGTCAAAACAACTTGATCACGTAGCCGTCTCAAAGGGGCTTAAACCCTCCACCGAAGACAATGAATCCTTAATACGATCAATGTCTCCGGCAATAGATACGCTAAATCGTGAGGGATCGAGATAGGTTTCCGCGGTACGTCGAATATCTTCTGGCTGTAGATTCATCACCTGTTCAATGTAATGATCGTCTTCGTCATCCGATATTCCGTGTAGATCTGAAAAGACGAAATGACCCATGCGTGACACTGGTTCTGACATCTGCCGAATAAACGAACCGACCATATATTGTTTTATATCCTGGAGCTCATCTAATTCAGGCGGGTCAGTACGTATCCGACTTATTTCAAATAAGATTTCCTTAATGGCAGCTGCGGTCACGTCTGTGGTCACGTCAGCCATTTGCAGCCAGATACCATCATTTGGTTGAGTCAGTAGAGCCGATCTTGGGGAGTATGTGTATCCCTTATCTTCTCTGATATTCAGAGTTATCCGAGAATGAAATGAGCCCCCTAACAAAGCATTCAATACTTCCAGGGCAATCCAATCAGACTCACCAGGGGAAATGACCGGGAGTCCCATATAGATAGTAGACTGCTCCGCTTGATCTCGATTGAACAGTCGTGTTTTGTGGTTCCAAACGGCCGGACCCAGATCACCTAATGCTACCCCACCAACTTTCCAGTTTGAGAAATTGCTCTCAACTTCATTTACCAATACTTCTCGGTCGAACTGGCCTGAGACATAGATATGTGCTCGGTCTGCTGATTGTTGTTCTGACCAATAATTCAGAGCATCTCCACGACCGAACTCCTGAAGATATTCTCTCTGAGGCAACAGGTTACCGAAATGGTGATCATCACCATAAACCAAATTACGGAATCCCTGTGCAGCCGCCACCTGAGGTTGATCCAGAGACAGTTCCAGCTCTCGGAGGAGATTATCGCGAATCCTTTCTGCCTCCTGCTCAGGGAATGTTGGTTCTTTCACCGCGAGCCCAAGTAAGTTCAATGCTGTTGAAAGATTCTCAGAAGGCACTGTCGTGGAAAAAGTTGTAGCTGCCTCATCGGCAGAAATGTGTAATTGACCGCCAATGGAGGAGAATTCGCGAGCAAGCGAATCAGGATCATAGGAACCTGCACCGCCCTCGTTTAAATATTGGGCTGAGAATCGTTCAAGCCAAATCGATTCTCGGTTAAAGACTCGGTGATTTCGAATATTCAACCGAAGGAAGACGAGTGGTGCCCGACCGAGCGCGAAAGAAGATACTTCCATCCCATTGTCTAACTTATTTATTTCTCTCGGATTTGCCTCGAAAGGACGAATATCACCAAGTTCTGGACGAGGAAGCAACGCACCACTCATGGAGAAACTCCAGCTTCGAGTCTAATGATCGTTCTGTTTTCGGGGACGAGGTAGTTCGAGGCAGTCCGGACTAGATCGTCAGCACTGACCTCGTCGAACCGTCTTGGAATATCAGATGCATTCTCCGCGTTACCTTCGAGCAGTTCAAACGAAGAAAGAAGGTCAGCCACACCAAATCTCGGATATCCTGATCCAGACAGCAAGCCGTACAACCCTGACCTTACCTTCGTCTTTGCTCTGACCAGCAAGTCTTCATCAAAGTCGTCCGATTTAAGCGATGCGATTACCTCATCCATGTCATCGAGAATTTGATCAGGACTCACATCCTGATCATGTATAAGCGATGTGGTATGTACCAGTGGCGTTTCCGCATTATGCATATGTCCAAGGAAATTCATCGATCCGGACACAGAACTGGTATATCCCTTTTGGCGCACAAGTCGTTGTCGTAGCAAAGAATCATCGCCCACAGTCAGAATAGAATTCAGTAAACCGAGGGCATAGAATTCCTTGGTGCCTCTCTCAGGTGTCCTGTATGCCACCGCCAGGGCTGGCCGAGATGCCATCTTGTCGATCTTATGAATATTCCTCTCCTGAAATTGCTGAGATTCGGAAATATCCACCGGCACCGGCAATTCCTGGGCAGGAATATCGGCAAAGTATTTCTCAGCGTAGCCAAGAGCTTCTTCGGTTTCAAAATCACCAGCAATACAAAGAACTGCGTTGCGAGGCGAATAGTAGCGGTAGAAAAACTCCTCGACATCTTTCAAATCTGCCGCATCTAAATCGACCATATCCCCGTATCCGTTATGGTTGTTATGCCAATTGTCGAATGCATGTTCCTGCACATCGAGCCACGGGAACGTCCCGTATGGTCGATTTAGTACATTCACCTTTATTTCATTTTTCACTACGTCTCGTTGATTCACTAACTCAGTTTCAGTAATGTTGGGTCCACGCATCCGATCGGCTTCCATCCACAGTACGAGTTCCAAAGCATGCGACGGTACAACTTCCCAATAATTTGTAAAGTCAAATCGAGTAGAGCCATTAAGTGTTCCACCGACCGACTGCACCTGGGAGACAAGCTCCATCTTGCCAAGTTGCTGAGATCCTTGGAACATCAAGTGTTCAAATAAGTGAGCAAATCCTGTGCGGCCTTTTGGCTCTGACCGCATGCCTACGTGGTAGTAAACGGCGACACATACGACTGGAGATGAGGAATCTTTATGCAGGAGAATTCGGAGGCCATTCGAAAGCACATGGCGGTCAACAGGTAATTCAAAGTTAGTCGGGATTGAACTTGACAAGGTCACTTCCTTAAAGATAAAACACATGTAAATATAGCGCCCTTGGCACCTGTGTACATGTGTAAGGATTAATATCATTGGAGGCGTATACTCTGTAATCGAATTGGCAATACTTAAGACGGTTGAAATTGAAATCCACTAACGCTCCCCTCACCTATCACGAACTAACACCAAGATGGTTGACAAAGCTTCTCAGAGACCAGAAATTAATCGACGGACTCACTTCGGTAAGGGAAATACTAAGTCAAGAGATAGGTGAAATGAAAGGAGTGAACAGTGAGGTAGCGCTCCTGAATATTGGCTACGAAGACGGTGAGGGACCCACCCAAATAATTGCCAAATCCACGCCAGCTATGCCCTTACCAGTGGCTACTTTCCAGCGTTGGTATGAACGAGAAATCAATTTCTACAATGAATTCTCTCACTCGATCGATTCAAAGTCCGAAATGGGCATTCCTAAATGTTTATACAATAATTTCAAACATCTTCCCGAGGGGGATGGCCATCTAATTCTTCTTGAAGCTCAATCTGCCGATAATCAGGGGAATCAATTAGATGGATATCAAGCAGGCGAAGCAGCCGTAATTGTGCGCGCTTTAGCCTCTTTCCACTCTATTTTTTGGGGGTCTGAGTTACTGCATGGACTGGACTGGCTGCCACAGACTACTGTCGGTTTGCACAACGCCCAACCGGTCCAAAATGCCTTTTCGCAGGCATGGGAAATGTTACAAAGGAAGTCAGATATTCCCATACATTTAACACCTCTAATCGACCGCGCTGTTGAAACATACCCAGATTTATTGAAACGAATTTGTTCTGATCACTCCACTTTGATCCACGGAGACTTTCGGCCGGACAATCTCTTTCTAGACCGGTTTACCAGCGAGGTGACTGCAATTGATTGGCAATTCGTATCTATCGCCAGTGGCGTCTACGATTTAGCTTATTTTTTGACCCTAAGCCTTAGCCCAAACGAGTACAAAGCAAATCACCAAAGCCTGATTGATACTTACCGAGTATCACTAGAAAAACACGGAATTCCTGTCATGTCCGCCCATGAGATGGCAGATCTCTACGTGACGAGTGTGTTCCTGAGCTTTGCCGTATTTGCAATTGGATCAGCCGGTGGTCCGACCGGGAGGATGTCAGCCGTTCATGGTCAAGCACTTGAGCAATTAATGAATGCAATGGTAGATTCTCCTGTTGTGCCCTCATGCTTTTGATCCGGTACTATGAGGGCAGTAACGGTCTGAGCCGGGGTAGCGGAGGGTTGAAGTAATTATGCGAATCGTAGTGTTTGGGCAACAAGCATTTGGCAAAGATGTTTTCGACTCCCTTCAGGAGGCCGGTGAGAATGTGGTAGGTGTTTCAACACCAAAAATTGCAGACGGCAAAAGTGACCCTCTCGATGATGCAGCGAAAGATGCCGGTATTCCAAACATCTTCACCCGTGAACTACGAAATGAAGAAAAATTCAACGAATATTTATCGTGGCAGCCGGATCTACTTGTGTTTGCTTTTGTTACAGACATAGTTAGACAGAATGTACTTGACGCGGCAACACATGGTGCGATTCAGTATCACCCCAGCCTTCTTCCGTTGCACAGAGGCAGAGCTGCAATGAATTGGGCCATCCTGCAAGGACGAGAAGAAACGGGATTGACAATTTTCTGGGTCGATGAAGGAATTGATACCGGCCCGGTCATATTACAAAAAAGCACTCCTATCGAAGCCGATGACACTGTGGGCAGTATATATTTCAACAGATTGTATCCAATGGGAGTAGAAGCACTGACAGAGGCGGTAGGTCTAGTCAGGACCGGTGACGCCCCGAGTATCGTGCAGGACGAAACTATTGCCACTTATGAAGGCCCATGTGAGCCAGAGCATGGGGTAATTAATTTCGGTGCCCATGGACAATTGGTGCATAACACTATCCGGGGATGTGACCCGCAACCGGGGGCATCAGCCAGTCTAAATGGCTCGACGCTGAAATTATTCGGAAGCTCCTACCTACCCGGTGGTGGCGTAAAGGATGTCCCAGGAACCGTCCTGTCTGCTACAGATCAAGGTGTAGAAGTGTCTGTCATCGGCGGCAGCATCACTCTTCAAAGAGTGCAGCAGCCAGGATCTAAGAAAGTCCCAGCATCTGAGATCTTGAGTGTCGGAGATATTCTTCAATAAGTCAGAATATTTCAAAGTTATGAGCTTGGCACACCTCGCCAGTGCCAGTAAGACTGGCTTCGAGCTAGTGCTTCCGCACCTCTCCTGAAAGACGGGTATACCGGAAATCCCAGTTCAGAGACCCTTGCTCTTGCCGATACGACCACTTCCGCCTGTCCGCTCACCGCACCACCCTCAGGCATCATCGCAACCACGGGCTGATTCGTCTTCTCGCGATACTCCGCGAGGAGACTCAGCTGAGCGTCTAGACGTTCAGGATCCTTGTCAAATCCCGCTGTAGTCAATTCGATTGCTACTCCTGCATCAATATTGTCATCCTCTGCCAAAACTTCAAGTATCTTCTCTAGATTTTCGGTCTCACTCCTAATTGTGCTTGCCGCATCGAACGGATTCCGATACGAACCCCCGATCGTTACGAAAAACTCACCAAGAACGTCATAGGAATCTTGAGTCAACTCAGGGACGTCAAAACCAGCCCTCTGAAACTGATCTGTTATTGCGACACTCTGACCGCCGGTCATAGCAACTAAAGCTGCACCCTTACCACTACATGGAGGTGAATGGACCAGTGTGGTCAAAACATCCAAAGTATCTTCAAGTGACTCGGTTGGGATAGCGCCAGCTTGACGGATCATTCCGTCCCAGACCGCCGTGTCAGTTGCCAGAGAGGCGGTGTGTGAGTGTGCCGCACGGGCACCAGCGTCAGTACCACCACCACGCCAAATCACGGTTGGTTTTTTTGCCGCAAGTTCCTTCAATTTTTCAAAGAATCTTCGGCCCTCCTTCACGCCTTCCAAATACATGACCACTATTGGCGAAGCAGGATCGTCAATGAGGTACTCAAGATAATCACTTTCGTTACAGACAACTGCGTTACCAATGGAAATAGTACGGCCCACTTTGATCCCTAATCGTTGAGCACCTAGTGAGATCCCAATCCCATGGGTACCACTCTGTGATATAACGCCCACATCTGAACCCGCACCTTGCTCCTGCTGGGCGTTGAATTTAACTCCTAGTTCACGGTTGTACACACCCATGCAATTCGGACCGACGAGCGGCATACCATCCTCGAGGCAGGCAGAAACGATCTTCTCCTGCAGTTCGATTGCCTCCGGTTCTCCTGTCTCTGCAAAACCAGAAGTGAACATTGAAATACCACCGACTTTCTTCTCGATGGCCTGCCCAACAATTATTGGAGTGACTTGGCGAGGTACTGCGCAAATAACAAGATCAACATCACCAGGAACCTCTGCTACTGAACTAAAATTAGGGATTTGTTTCTCTTCAATCCCAGGGATCTCGTTCGGATCAACCTGAACCGAATAAAGTTCCCCGGTGAAATTCTCCATATTTGTTAGCCACATGTATTGCGGCCCCTTATCACCAACCACCACGACTGAGCGTGGATTCAGTGCCCGATGTAGTCTTTCGTTATCGATTTTCATGCTGGTTCCCTACAATCTCTATTCTTCGTGAAGGACTACGCGCGCGTCCACCGCTATAGCCCCATCGGGGTAAGCAAACACTGGATTCAAATCTAGCTCGGCGATTTCTGGTCGACGTTCGATCAATTCCGATACCGCAAGCAACAGTTGTTCCAAGGCACCCAAATCCGCCCCCGCCTGACCTCGAACGCCTTCTAATATTGGTAACGCATCAATCTCTCTGATCATTTGCGAAGCATCTCTCGATGCTAATGGAACGATCCTAAAAGACACATCTTTCAGTACTTCCACGAATACACCACCTAGGCCAAACATCATTACCGGGCCAAATTGTGGATCAGTGGTAGAGCCGACGATGACCTCAATACCAGGTTCCGCCATGGTTTGAATCGAAACTCCATCAATTCGAGCATCAGGGGCAGATTCCCGCACTGTCCGGAGCATCTCCTCGTAACCAGTGCGGACGGCGTCAGCATCCGCAAGTCCAACCACTACTCCGCCTACATCAGATTTGTGAGCAATGTCAGGAGAAATTATTTTCATCACCGTAGGGAAGCCAACTTTCTCTGCAGCAGCTGCTGCCTCGTCGGCGTCTGTAGCTAGATGTGCGTCAGTGACGGTAATTCCCTCAGCCATCAATAGATTTTTTGATTCGACTTCAGTTAGAAGCGTACGGCCTTCGTTTTTCGCTGCTGAAATAATTTGTTCAGTGAGATTAGAAGAAGTCATTTTTCACCCATCCGTTCAGGTTCGATTCGACCAAATCGTAGCGGCTACTGACTTTTACCGCTACGGCACGAGCCACTGATTATGTATTTTTGCCAAGTTGTAGTTCCTTCTCAGAGTCGAGAGCAGAGTTCACAGCTTCGATTGCAACCTCGACATGTTCTAATTCTGGAGGTCGAGTGGTTAGTCTTTGGAGATTAAGATTACCTGCGGTAATAAGCCTTACCCCCCGGAATTGCTGAAATCGATCGGCCAATCTAATTAACTCGTAGGCAACACCAGCCACCACTGGAATCAACAATAGTCTAGAAGATACCCTCCACCAAAGAGGCTCACTGCCGGCGAACGCAAAGACAACGACAGAAACAAGACCCACCATCAACAAAAAGGAAGTCCCGCACCTTGGATGTAAACGGGAATATTTCATTACTGATTCAGGGGTTAATCGGTCTAGAGACTCAGCCGCAGCAATAGCCATGTGTTCAGCACCATGGAACTGAAACATTCGCTCTACGTCAGATATGTGTCCGATCCCCCAGATATATGCCAGCAATAATCCAAGTCTCAGGGCGCCCTCAATCAGTAGCACTAACCAAGATGGTAGAGTTGCTTCTAGCCAACCGGTCACAATCACGGGTCCCGCGAAAAAAACACCTATCCCAATCCCAAACGCTACTAAGAAAATTATCCAATCGAGAAACGTGAGACCTGACGCCTCGTCAGCAGTTTTAACCTCCCCTGCCGCAACTGCTGATGACCAAGTGAGAGCCTTTAATCCCAAGGTGAGAGTTTCTACCAAAACCAGTATCCCCCGCACAAAAGGAATGCGTCGAAATGAGCCGCTGAAGATAGGACTCAACACCTCCGTACGTGTGATGGTATTTGAGTCAGGGGCCTTCACTGTAACCGTGAGAGTATTCAGGCCTCTGATCATGATGCCCTCTACCACCGCCTGACCTCCAAGCACTGGTGCTTCAGATGATTTTTGTTCTGACATTGAACCAACTCTCAAGCTTCAAATTTACCTTTTCGTATCAATCCTATACGATTTGATTTCGTAATAAAATTTCGAGTTAATAACCGAAACTGTTAAGACTGGAGCAACGGTGGGGAAAGCAATGACCGACTTACTGACAGGTGGTGTCCCTTTCGACGCGAAGATGTACGAACAGATATGCTTTGCCTGTGGAACACAGAATCAGTCTGGTCTCAATATGAGATTTTCTAGACTCAGTGATGAAACCGTTGAATGCATCTATACGCCTATGGAAGTTCATCAAGGCTTCCCTGAGGTGATTCATGGTGGAATACTCTCGACGCTGATCGATGAGGCTATGGCTTGGGCACTTTGGTCAAAGGAACAAGTTCTCGGAGTAACAGCGACGCTCGAAATTAAATATCGAGCATCGGTTCCAGTCGGGGAAAAATTAAGAATCCTGGCAAAAGCGGATGAGAAACGTGGCCGGAGAGTAAATCTCACAGCATCGATAAGTCTGGAAAATGGTAAGACGTTGGTCGAGAGTTCGGCTTTGTACCTAATACTCCCAGCAGCTCAGCAAAAAATCCTTCAAGCCAGACTAAACTGGCATCCGCATTGATCTTATTTACTGGGGCAACTGAGACACAAAGGGCACAAGGCTTTACCCTTTGTTCGTTAACTTAAATGGAGACTCCTGCATGCCATATCTTGATGTGCCTCCAGCACAAATTTATTACGAGGATCACACTGGTCCTGATAATGCTGAGACGCTGGTGTTCCTTCATGGTGCTGCTGGTAATCATATTTCTTGGTGGCAGCAGATACCCTATTTCTCCAAAACCTACAGGTGTTTAACTATTGATCATCGAGGATTTGGGTGGTCAGCAGATCCAGAGTCATTGGGTGGAGATAAATTTGTACAGGATCTCAATGATCTACTCTCATGGCTTGAGATTGAGAAGGTATCTCTAATATGCCAGTCAATGGGTGGACGTACAGGGCTTGGTTTCGCGGTGCACTT
>CAXGQC010000020.1:0-21709 GCA_964011795.1 uncultured bacterium
GCGATATTGTATGTAGTATCAACATGACAACTGTCCAGATCCTTTCCGTATCCGATGCGACGGCTTCTCTAAAACATGCGATAGAGTCAAATACAGCATTCACAGAAATATGGCTTGAGGGTGAACTCAGCCGTGTAACCAAACATAAATCAGGACATATCTATTTCACTATTAAGGATACTGATGCATCAGTTAGGTGTGCATTTTTCCGAAATACTAATGGCCCATTCCGCGATAAAGTTGAAGACAATACTTCTGTCTTAATATTCGGAAGCTTTAATTTTTACAGTCCACGTGGTGAATTGCAATTTATTGTGGAGCACTTGGAGAGTGGTGAGATAGGCCCTCTTTGGGCTGAATATGAGAGGCGAAGAGAAAAACTGAAACTGGAGGGGCTATTCGACCCAGCGAGAAAACGACCGTTACCGAAGTTCCCTAAAAAAATTGTTGCGATAACAAGTCCCACTGGTGCAGTGATCGAGGATATCAAGACGGTACTAAGACGACGCTGGCCTTTGGCGTCACTGGAAATAGAACCAGTTTTAGTGCAGGGACAGAATGCGATTAAGAGCATAGTGTCAGGCCTCCGCAAAGCAAACGGTGAAATCTCTGGAATCGCAGATGTTGCCATACTCGCGAGAGGCGGCGGATCTATCGAAGATCTATGGGTATTCAACGAAGAAGAAGTTGTCCGTGCAGTTCATGGGTCGGCGATACCTATCGTTTCCGCGATAGGGCACGAAACAGACACAACGCTCACTGATATGGCGGCTGACTTGAGAGCACCTACTCCTTCCGTAGCAGCCGAACTCTGTGTGCCGGACCAGCAGGAAATAAGAACAATTATTGATAGCACGTTGGGTAGGGCTGGGTCGGCAATGAAAGCTGAAATAGAGGAACGCCTGAAATGGACCATACAGGCGCGGAGCTCGATGCACAAAAATATGCCTCAGATAGACGTGTTTGCAGCAGACCTAGAGCAGCTGCATAATCGAATCGCGATTGCGAGTAGTCAGAGAATTTCTGATTTACGGACTTTAAATCGATCTGCTAGATTGCAGCTAGCTAACTTATCGCCGCAGGCCACTCTTGAACGAGGCTATTCATTGACTTCACGTGAAGGCCAACCTATCAAAAGACTTTCAGAGGTAGCTGACGAGGATAGAGTGTCTATACATTGGGCAGATGGAACTGCAGATGGAATTATCCAAAAGGATTGAGGTAGAAATTGTCCGAAGAAGAGTGTGTCTTAGATGAACAAGGAGTGGAATCTTTCGAGTCACTGTATGAAAAATTGATGGTGGTTGTTGAAAGACTGGAGGTAGGTGGTCTATCACTTGAGGAATCGATAGGACTTTATGAGGAAGGAACTAGACTCAACTCTGCATGTAAATCACTCTTAGATGCAGCGTCAGATCGACTGGAAACTATCTCGCAGGAGTAAGAATGTTCGACGGAGTAAAGAAGAGCGTGGAATGACTTTAAATGTAGGCTGGTATACAACAGCCGGTGGATCTGGATCCAAGGCGATGTTTGAATCAGTGATCGATTCGATCAATGCGGGTGTCTTGGATGCCAAAATATCCTTCGTTTTCGTTAACAGAGAGCTAGGCGAGTCAACGGCTACTGACAAATTCATGGATATAGTCGAGGAAAATAACATACCACTAGTGGCCAAATCTTCTGTCAATTTCAGAAAAGCGGCCGGCGAACCAATAAGCAGGAACAAGGATCAGCTACCCCCGTGGCGCTATAGGTTTGATAGGGAAATCTTAGATCTCACAGAGCAGTACCCGGCTGACATTGGGGTCATGGCGGGCTATATGTTGATTTTTACGGGTAGCTTTGTTGAAAAGAGACTGCTCCTTAATTTGCACCCTGCTCTGCCTTCAGGGCCCATCGGCACCTGGCAAGATGTTATTCATGAATTGATGCGTTCCAATGTCCGAACGAGTGGGGTAATGGCACATTTGGCAGTACCCGAAGTGGATCGTGGGCCGCCAGTTACGTTTTGCTCCTATCCACTTGATACGCAGCAGATGATGTCGAATCTTTGGGAAAATTATGCGAACAATGATTCGGGAACGGTCAATTCAACTCACAAAGAATTATTGTTTGATGCAATTCGTAAGGAAGGATTGCGTAGGGAATCAATTTTCCTTGTAGCAACTTTACGACGATTGGCACAGGGTTCTATCAACGACCTGGATGGCTCATTGATCTCCAATCATTCGCTTCCTTTGGATTTGACTCAAGATGTCGAAGAACTCTTAGAAGCAAGCTGAGCCGAGAATGACCGAGCAAAGATTGCAGAAAATACTTTCATCCGCTGGATACGGCTCGCGCAGAAAATCCGAAGACTTAATACGAACAGGAAGAGTTAAGGTGAATGGGAAAATCGCGATCCTAGGGACTAGAGCCGACCCAGAGAAAGATCATATTCATTTGGATGGTGTACTGATTCCTGCGTCTGTACATAATGCCGTGAGACGAATCGCACTGCACAAACCTGTTGGTTTAGTGGTTACGCACTCGGATGAACTAGGTCGTCCAACTGTTTTTGATTTGCTGAAGGGAGTGCCGGAAACATTGAAATATGCAGGTCGTCTTGACAAGGATACAAGTGGCCTGCTGATTTTATCGACAGACGGAACCTTCAATGAGTATTTGACCCATCCAAGATTTGAAATCGAAAAGGAATATGTGGCTACATTGACCGAAACCCTTCCTCGGTCATCAATTTCGAAGCTACTCGCTGGCGTGCAGCTGGATGACGGTTCCGCCAGAGCGAACTTAGTTGAGCAAGATGCTTCAGAGGGTATTTGCCGTGTTCGGATCATTATCCACGAGGGAAGAAATAGGATTGTGAGACGGATGCTCGAGAGTGTCGGCGGCGTAATCTTGGGATTACACAGGATTCGAATTGGTCCTATCGATCTTGCTGATTTAGCGGAAGGCCAGTTCAGAGATCTTTTACCGAACGAAGTCTTAGCGGTACAGGATATTGCTAAAGGGTGAACATCTAGAGGAGCCTAAGCATGTTCAGCGTGCAATAATAACCCTATGACTGATTCAGTATTCGGGTCACCATTCTCAGCTCCTCCTGAGGAGGACCTCAGGCAACTGCCTGTGTCTGAGGCAAATTCTTTGCTGATGGGCGGACCAGTGGCTTTGGTCACGACAATTTGGCGCGGAGAGCCGAATGTCATTCCAATTTCATGGTTCACACCATTGTCATCTGACCCCGCACTGGTCGGCATAGCAATTGAACAATCTAGATACTCTACCGACATACTGGGTCATGCAAGTGAATTTGCTTTGAACATTCCTACAAGATCTTTAGCGAGTCATGTCGAGTATTTAGGTTCCCTCTCTGGTGCCGATTTGAATAAGTTCGAGGCGACCCAACTTGAGACATTTGCTGCAAGACGCATTTCCTCACCACTAATATCTTTATGTTGCGCATGGATCGAATGTGAGATTGTCGAGAGGTTAGAATTAGGTGATCACTATCTATTCGTGGGATCGATACTTAGTGCTCAGTGCAAACCAAATCTAGTCAGTGATCATGACGAGGATTATTCACTGCGTCCTTTGCATTATCTGGGTGCACAGAAATACTCGGTACTGCAGAAACCATTCGAACCGCAAATAGTAAATCCTTCTGAAGCACCCGAAGATGCACTATCTGAAATGCTTGAGGAACAGCTCGAGCTAAGCCGCGAAGCCATCGAAAAAAAAGAGGAGCGCTTGGGAAAGCTCGAAGATGAAGTTGAACGAGGCAATGTCGTCGATCTGCGTGAAATTGAATCTGAACTTGGTTTAACGCTTGAAGCTGGCGATGAACTTGATTTATCTAAAGGGATATTATTCGATGGTGATTCAGAGAAGGAATAAAGTCTTTCGTAAAACAATCATCCCAAGCCTGATGTTGCTTTTTGGAATTATTTCGTTCAGTCTTATTGCTAATGAACCGGCTCAAGCCGGAATCGTCGGAGGTGTAGGGCCCTCCGATCCGTGCTTAGGCATTTACAAGGCTGCGATTAGAAATCCAACTGTCAGAACTTCGTACGTCTTTATCGATATGGTAACTAGCAGGACTTGTGAGTTGCGAGCGCATGAGTCAGTGGCTTCAGCATCGTTATATAAAACGTTGCTAATGATCGAGACTCACCGACTGGTTCAGGTGGAAGAGCTCTCATATTTTGATGAGCTCGTCATTATGCCGTGGCACGGTGAATTCACTCCCCCTGAGCACCGTTACAGTAAACCCACCATCATGCCGATAGGTCAGGCTCTCAACAATGCGATAGTCTGGTCGGCTAATCCCGAAGCCGAAGCTCTTCACGAATATTTAGGAGTGCAGGAGGTTAATCAAACAGCTTGGAATCTGGGACTGCTGGGTACGGTGGCAGGTCCCAGATATTATCAAACTACGGCATTTGATCAGGCGAATATACTTAAGAATCTCTATAAGGGTGAGCTAATTTCTGAAGAGGCGAGCTCTAGCATGCTTTCTCTGCTCCTGAGTCAGAACGTCGAAGGCTACATGCTGGCGGGGTTGCCTGATGGGCTTGAAGTGGCGCATAAGACAGGTTTGATCGTCGAGTATGCCAACGATGCTGGTCTCGTGTACGGTCCACGTGGCCCCTTCATACTTGTAATTTTGACTCGCCGTGATGATAGTGACTGGCGCACTTTTGCAGATGCTCAGAAAGTTATGACCGATGTGGCCGCCGCAGCCTACGCGATTCACGGGCAATAGGATAAACTGAAATAAATTGAAATGTTACAGTGAGTCCGCATTAAGATTAGTGAACATGAGAGGGGTAATTTATGGACTGGGGTGATAGCACAACACAATCCGCATTTAGGGATGACGTCCGGAATTTTATTGCGGAGCGTCTTCCTGCACGATATCAGGATTCGGGCGATGAAGGAATTGTCGCAGCTTGGCAAGCGGATAGGAAGTCTGATAGCGAAGAAGCTAGAGGAGCGGCTGAAGACTGGGCATCCGCCCTATCCGAGAAAGGCTGGGTCGCTCCGGCTTGGCCAAAAGAGTATGGAGGTGCTGGTCTATCAGTGATGGAACAGTTCATCTTCAATCAGGAAATGGCGGAGCAAGGAGCACCTGGGGTTGGCGGAATGGGTGTTTCGATGCTTGGCCCGACCCTTATTGTTCATGGTTCAGACGAACAGAAGGCAGAGCATCTTCCTAAAATACTGTCGGGTGACGTTGCTTGGGCTCAAGGATATTCTGAGCCCGGTGCTGGATCTGACTTAGCGTCGTTACAGACCCGTGCACTCAGAGATGGTGACGAATATGTAATCAATGGCCAGAAAATTTGGACCTCCGGTGCGCAATTTGCCGACTGGTTGTTTACATTGGTGCGTACGAATCCTGATGCCCCCAAGCACAGAGGAATATCTTTCTTAATGTTGGATATTAAGTCCCCTGGGGTTACGGTCCGTCCAATTATTGATATGGGCTGGAATCATCCGTTCAACGAAACATTCTTTGAAGATGTAAAAGTTCCCGTCACAAACCGAATCGGTGAGGAAGATAGAGGATGGTACGTTGGTATGACTCTTCTTGACTTCGAACGGTCGGGAATTTCAGATGCTATTGCATATCGAAGAGACCAGAAAGAATTTAATGAATTCGTGAGCACCGATGCCGGACGTAAATTCATACGCCAGGATTTTGGTGTAGTTCGTAAAGAACTCGCTGATAGAGCGGTCGAGACCGAAGTTCTCTTTAATTTTGCTTTCCGAATTGTCTCAATACAAGACAGTGGCATGGTTCCTAATTATGAGGCATCTGTAAATAAAATGTATGGATCCGAGTTACATCAGCGGTTAGCCCGGACCTGTACGAAGGCTTGGGGTCTATACGGTAATTTCTGGGATGAAAAAAGCGGATATTCACCGATGAACGCCAGTCACGTCAGAGACTATGTAGGGTCCGTTCCGCATACGATTTTCAGTGGATCTAACGAAATTCAAAGAAATGTCATTGCAACACGGGGACTGGGATTACCGCGCGGTTAGGTTGATAGATTGTAGCCGTGCTGATTGGAAGCACTCCGTGCATGACAGGCAGTTTCCTGTTACCATCGGCTGGCTCCTTTAGGCGCGCTGCTTCCACCATATGCTTAATTGGTAGAGCAGTATGAGGTTATAACTTCGTTCATTTCAGATTGGGGATTGTATGGATTTAGGTTTAAGTGAGCAACAGGAGTTGCTGAAAAATGCGGCACGAGAATTTCTCGAGAATGAGTGTCCTGAGCAGCATGTTCGTGAAATGGAAGAGGATGAGCGGGGATACTCGCCAGAACTCTGGGGACAAATGGCAGAGCAGGGTTGGCAAGGATTATTGATTCCTGAAGAGCACGGCGGTGCCGGTTTCGATTTTCTTGATCTATGTGTTTTGTTGGAAGAGTTTGGTAGAGCCTTGGTTCCTGGACCATTTATGTCTAGTGTTCTTGGTGGCGCGGTCTCGCTTATGGAGGCCGGTTCTGATGCTCAGAAATCTGAATTCCTTCCGGGGATTGCTTCAGGTGACTTGATATTCAGCTTGGCTTTAACTGAGCCTTCTGCTCGATTTGATGAATCAGGAATTGAATGTGAAGCAACAGTTTCAGGTGATGAAGTTACTCTGAACGGTACTAAATTATTCGTGTCTGATGCCCATGTGGCTGACTATTTGGTAGTTGCAGCTAGGAGTGCTGCGGGTGTTAGCCTAGCCATAGTTGCCACAGATCAGGATGGAGTAAATGTTACTCCTCTCCAGACAATAGCTCGTGATAAGCAGTGTGAAGTGGTTCTCAATAACGCTTCCGGTCAGCTCTTGGGAGCGGACGGAGCTGGTTGGGATGCTTTGAAGCCAATAATTCAGAAATACACAGTGGCCGAGTGCGCATATCTGGTCGGACTTTCACAGATGGACTTTGAGATTGCTGTGGACTACGCCAAGGAACGTGTTCAGTTCGGGAGGCCGATTGGATCTTTCCAGGCAATCCAGCACAAGTGTGCAGATATGGTTACCGATGTTGATGGTTCTAGATTCATTATGTACAAAGCTGCATGGTCGATTGCTACGGATCAATCAGACGATGAAACCACAATGGCTGTGAATATGGCGAAAGCTTGGTGTTCTGAGGCAACACGGAGAGTCGTGGCTCACGGGCAGCAGATTCATGGTGGTATTGGATTCACCAAGGACTACAAGATCCAACTCTATTTCCGGAGACAGAAGAGAGCTGAGCTTGCGTTTGGTGATGCAGACTATCATCGTGAGCTCGTTGCTCAGCAGCTGGGGTTGTAACCAAAAAAGTAATATACAATTTCGATTTTTTTGAACGGGATCCTTATGGGTCCCGTTTTTTTTGGTAACTTTCTAGTCGGTACCCTAATAGGTCGAATTTACAAGCTGGACACGGTTAGGAGTATGATAAATAGACATAGATATCAGATATGGAGATTTGAATGAATAATATAAAGACGGCTCTGTTGCTCACTTCAATTTCTGCACTTCTGATACTGATTGGCGGTGCTGTTGGTGGGTTAGAAGGATCATTATTATTTCTTATTCTCGCTCTCGCTCTGAATGTCGGATCATATTGGAAGTCAGCCGACCTTGTACTTAGAGCGTCGCGGGCTCGAGAGGTCACATCTGACGAGGAGCCTCAGCTTCATAAAATGATCGAAGAAATAGCAACGCTTGCCGGCCTTCCGAAACCACGGGTTTATGTTATGGATTCACCTCAACCAAATGCTTTCGCGACTGGCCGAAATCCTCAACATGCAGCGGTTGCCGTGACAAATGGAATTCGACAGCTACTTTCTGAACGAGAGTTACGAGCAGTACTAGGTCACGAAATGGCCCACGTCTACAATAGAGATATCCTGATTTCGACAATAGCAGCATCCGTCGCGTCAGCTATCAGCTGGATTGGCTTTGTCGGCATCTGGTTTGGTGGTAGTAACCGGCAAGGGGGCGGGAACTTGATTGCTCTTCTCCTTGCGCCAATTCTGGCTGGGATGATTCAGATGGCGATATCACGATCTCGAGAGTACGAAGCCGACGCTGATGGTTCTGAGTTCGTTAGTGATCCTCTTGCGCTTGCCTCAGCTCTTCAAAAAATTGAGATGGGTGCGAAGCAAATACCAATGAAGGTTCCTGAGACGACGGCACATTTGTTCATAATGAATCCATTTCTCGGCGTTAAGACCAGTAACTTGTTTTCTACTCACCCGAAAACTGAAGATAGAGTGGCACGTCTTATAAAATTATCGGAGACAAGAGAAGGAGCCAGTGCAGGGTCTAACAGAAAATATACGAAACCTAGTAAGAATAATAGCCGCGGAAGATTGAATCGAGGTGAAAGTTCTCTTGCACGGCGGGCGAGGGAACGATCTGAGCGTGAGCAGGGATCTGACTGAATTTTGACTGGAATCGAGTTTCATGGTGAGTTGATCCGACTCAGGTCCATTCTCAAAGAGATTCTCCCAGAGCCAGTTTTTGCGCATTCCGAACGTGTATCGATTTTAGCCGGTGACTTAGTGACTAACCGAGGTGGGGATCCTGCCGAAGCAAAGTTCATCGGGTTAGTCCACGACGTGGCGCGGCATTTGACGAACTCTGAGTGGATCAATGAAGCCAAGCGATACGGGATATTGATTCATTCTATGGAGACGAATCATCCAGTGTTGTTACACGGTCCTGTCGGTGCACGTCATTTGAAATGGAAATATTCTGTTGCATCAAAACAGGCTCTCGACGGGGTTTATTATCATACCTTTGGCTACCCTACATACAATGATGCTTGCTGGGCTATGTTCGTGGCAGACAAAATTGATCCGGAAAAAGTCAATCGGAATCGCGATCTTCGACCGATTGCGGAGATGGCTGCTGATAGGAATATTCCCGTTACGGATATTGCTCTGGCGTATATCGAATTTCGTGTAGCCGAAGCAGATAGAGAAGGGCTTGAGGTTCATCCTCTTCTGCTGGCGGCTCGTAGTTTTTTGTCATCGAAGCATGTACAGTTGGGATGAGTGCCCATGATTGGAGTCTCGCATGAACGAATCACCCGCATTTAAAGAAAAACCACGCAGGAGTCTGTGGTTGTTTGGTCTTGAATCTGAACAACCCACTTTCCAACAGAGACGAGATAGAGCAGCTGAGCTTTCAGTGGAACTCGGTACTGAGATCACAGCCCCACAGATACCGGATGCTGAGGAACTTGATTTACCGAATCCAAGAATTACTCCGCCTGAGTCATTGGCATCATTCTGCTTTCAGGATAATTATGAACGAGCATTGCATTCGGCTAGTGGTAATAGAGGCAATTACGTGTACTTGGGAGTTCCCAATCCACCTGATGTCGTGGCCCACCCCCGTAATGACTTGGAGTTGGAGGCTATTCTCGAGTGGTGTGATGACGGCGGATTCATTGCCATCCCATATGGTGGAGGCTCGTCAGTGGTGGATGGAATAACCCCTCCCAAAAATAACGATAAACCAGTTGTCACTATCGATATGGATCAGTTTGACCAGGTGCTCGAAATAGATGAAAAGTCACGATCTGCTTTGATTCAGGCTGGTGTTTATGGGCCACATCTTGAGGACCAACTTCGTCCACATGGCTATACATTAAGACACTTTCCCCAGTCATTCGCTGGATCAACGTTAGGCGGATGGATTGTCACCCGCGCTGGTGGTCACTATGCAACAAATCACACTCATATTGATGATTTTGTTGAGAATGTAAAGATGCTTACCCCTAAAGGTTGGATGGAAACACGGAGGCTCCCGGGTGACGGAGCCGGGCCACAACCGGAACGTTTGGTGATTGGCAGTGAAGGTACACTCGGGATTGTTTCTGAGGCCTGGATGCGGATTCAAGATCGACCGAAATTTCGAGCCACCGCTGGTGTGCTTTTCCCAACTTGGGAATCAGGGTATGAGGCGACTAGAGCAATAGTGCAGGCGAAGCTATGGCCAGCCAATTTACGGTTACTAGACCCTGTTTTAGGAGCAGATTCAGCTGGATTGGATGGCGTACAGTCACTCCTTATTATCGGGTTCGAGCATTCGACGATTTCTCAGCGAGAACCGGTGGAGCTTGCTGTTGAAATTGCCCGCTCATTCGGCGGTGTTATCGATGACGAGGATATATTGATTGATGATGGTGCAGGCGCTCCTACCGGACGTGGTGGGGCAGTGGGGGCCTGGCGAGATGCCTTCATACCAAAGGGAGGTGGACTTGAGGCTGGTCTAGGGATGATCGGAGGAACTGTGGAGACTGCAATAACGTGGGATAGATGGCCAGAATTTGATAAGTATGTTCGTGAACAAATGAATTCAGCTTTAAAGGAAATTTGCGGCGGCGGTACACTGAATTGCAGATTCACCCATGTATATGTTGACGGACCTGCTCCCTACTACACTTTTGCTGGTGCTCGCCCAGGTGACAATCCGGCGGTTCAATGGATGGAATTCAAGGAAGCTGCATCAGACGCCATTATGAAAGCAGGAGGGACTATCACGCACCACCATGCTGTAGGGAGAATGCATCGCCCGTGGTATGACCAGCAACGCCCGGATTTGTTTGCGGAGATGATTCGTGCGGCTAAAAATGCAGTGGACCCGAATGGGATTATGAATCCTGGGGTCTTGATTGACTAAAGTGTTATGGCGACCCCGAGCAGATTCGAACTGCCGATCTTCGCCGTGACAGGGCGACGTGTTAACCGCTACACTACGGGGCCATTAAGCCTGAACTACTAGACTAGTTTATGCGACGGGCGTGCGCTAGTCCCGCAAGCACTGATTCAGATGCCCTTACAATATTAGATAAAAGTTAGGTAGGTTTCTTGGTGAGTCACAATGCGAGTGGGTCGACTGATTCCAATAGAGATGGTCGGGGAAAGGCCAATTTTCTTCGAATAGAATTATTTCGAGTATTAGGTGTAAGCATTATCACTTTCGGGATGTTGTTTGCCCTCTATTTCCTGGGATAGTAGCGGTCGACAAAAGCACAATATCATTCGAAACGATTCCAAAGTAAAAGCGCCGCAATAGCTGGCGACAGGATGTCTATGATTGCTACTTTTAAATTACTTGTAAGTGCTAGGTCAGTACCTACAACTCCAACCAGCACGCAGGCGGCGTATGCAAGGCATAGTTTCTGAATAGTGTTGCCCCGCTTGAAGCGGGTGGTCTTATTTATAAGAAATGTCAATATAGATGCTATCAGGTATCCGATACCGCCCTGTAGGGCCAGATTGAATAGTGTTAATCCAATGAAATTCGGTGTAAAAAGGCTCATCATCAAACCCAAGGCAAGACTAACCACTGGGATGAGCAGCAGTAGTGCCAAGGTTTGGGTCCACTTGAGCGACGGAATCAAGCCCTTCATATTGGAGCAATCTCGACAACGAATTCCTCCGGGAGTATGCAGGAGGCAGTTACTGCATATGGACTTATTGCATTTACCGCAAGAAAGGCTTGATGGCCTTTTGCAACGCTGACATGTGTCTTCCATAAACAGGTGTTAGGTGTAGCTAGTCTGCATCAGTTGTGAATATTACTTCGCAATTTCAGTAGAGCGTGTTTCTCTCACTACAGTCACTTTTATTTGCCCAGGGTACTGTAGTGATTGTTCGATTTCTCTGGAAACTTCTCTCGCCAGTCGCGTAGATGCGAGATCGTCGATTTGGTCTGGCTTGACCATGATTCTTATCTCTCTTCCAGCCTGAACAGCAAAGGCTTGTTCTACGCCATCGAAAGAGTTTGCAATCGTCTCTAGAGCCTCAAGGCGTTTCACGTACTCTTCTACTTGCTCACGGCGTGCGCCAGGTCTACTCCCGGACATGGCATCAGCGCAGATCACGACTAATGCTTCTACGGTCTCCGGTTTCACTTCTTCATGATGCGCTTCAATGGTGTGAGTCACTGCCTCCGGAAGGCCATATCTTCGAGCAATGTCAGCTCCTAAAAGCGCGTGGGTTCCCTCAATTTCTCGATCTACTGCTTTGCCTAGATCATGGAGCAGACCACCGACTCTAGCTACTTCCACATCGGCTCCCAGTTCGTGGGCTAGGGCTGCGGCTAGCCATGATGTTTCAATACAATGTCGAAGTTGATTTTGGCCATATGAGTATCTGAACTGTAATCTTCCAAGAGTCTTAACTATTTCATTGTGGAGTCCTGTAACTTCGGCGTCGGCAACAGCTTGTTGTCCTGCCTTTTCAATTCGTTTCTCAACATCTGCGCGGGCTCTATCCACTGCATCTTCGATACGTGCAGGTTGTATCCGCCCATCTTGGATCAGTTTATCCAAGGCAGTTCTTGCTATCTCTCTCCGGGTAGGCTCAAATGCTGAGACGGTGACTACTCCAGGGGTGTCATCAATAATTAAATCACACCCAGTCGCTGCTTCGAAGGCTCTGATGTTTCGACCTTCTCTTCCAATTATCCGTCCTTTTACTTCGTCGGAAGGTATAGGAATCACACTTACGGTCATTTCGGCCGTAACCTCCGACGTAATTCTTTGCATGACCGTGGCCAGAATTTTTCTTGCGCGGACCTCCGATTCAGCTTTAGCTGATTCTTCCATCGCTAACACTCGTCGCCCTGACTCTTCGCGCAGCTCATCGTCAAGTTTGTTCAGTAGCTCTGACTTTGCCTCCTGAGTTGTTAGTCCAGCAATGTCTTCGAGTTTTTCCTTCAGACCTTCTAGCTGGTCTTCAATATTTTCTTCTTGCGTCTCGATATCTTCAATCTGAAGTCTGATTGTTTCTTCTTGTTTTTCTAAATTTTCAGTTCTTCGATCGAGTGATTCCTCTCGTTGTTCGATCCTTCTTTCGACACGACTAATTTGCTGGCGTCGGTCACGAATTTCTTCATCGATTTCTTTGCGCCTGGCTATAGAAGAGTTTTCGGCTTCAGTTACGATTTCAGATGACTCACGACGCGCATCTGAAATCGTTTCCTGTGCTTTCTGTGTCGCCGCAGTAACTAAGCCCACAGATGAATTTTTACTGTGGTAATACACCATTAATGCTCCGATGATGAGCCCAGCAAGCACACCTGCCAAGCACAGTGCGAGAGTTATAGGATCCATTCGATTCTCCACGAACCGACCGCGCGCAGCCATATATCAGGACAAAACGTCAGTAATCTAACAGCTGGCTTCGCGTCAAGCCAGATAATATGTTTGTTTTCGATCTACAGAGTAGCACGCACCACATCTTTTAAGAAATGTAGAGTTTCTAGAAATTAGACTTAGTCAGAGTTTGGAGGCAGAGTTCGATAGTAGCTGTTTGGAAACCTTTGCGGTAAAGATGTTGTTTGACCTGATCAAGCTGGCCGGGAGAGAGACTATTGCGGTCAGTTACGTCGCATTTTTTCTGAATATGTATCAACGCGGCCGGCATCTCATCATAGTTATCGAGGGATGTCTCGATTGCTGAATCCGATATGCCTCTGCCTTTCATCTGATAGCGAAGTAGTCGCTTGGATTTGAGTGTTGAGGAGGATCTTGTTACGTGGTGACGAGCGATCTTATCGTGATCTAGATATCCAAGTTCCTCCACTCTCGCTACAGCAACTTCAATCATTTGATCCGTGAACCTGAATCGTTTGGTTGATTTCAGTGCCTTAGTCAGCTCGAATGCGGTTCTTTCTCTCTGTGCTACGAGTGAGAAAGCCTTTATTTTTGCCTGCAGACCAATTGCTTCTGTTTTGATGCTCTCCCAGTCACTTTCAGTCAGGACGAGTTGACGGCGAATTGAGTATTTCAATGCAGTTTCGGCAGGAAACTGTATTTTGTCAGATTTCCCGCTAGTATTTGCCTGTGAATACTCAACTACAACCTGATCGCTAGCACGCCCCCGTATTTTTTCTATGACTATCACTTGAACCAACAATCGATATTATTGTGTAATCAGGAGCTCAGGAAGATCTGTATCCACTGCTTCTGGATTGTCGGTCGCTTCAGTGGGTGAGAGGCCCGCGATCTCTCGGACTTTTTGGTCGATCTCAGTGAATATCGAGTCATTTTCTTGAAGATACGTGGACGCGTTGCGCCGTCCTTGCCCTAATCTGAGGTCGCCATAGGAGAAAAATGCTCCGGCTTTATTGACGATGTTGTGTTCTACTCCGAGGTCTAGTACATCGCTCCAACGATTGATCCCATGCATGTCAGGTAAAAACATGATTTCAAATTCAGCCTGTCGGAAGGGCGGAGCAACTTTATTCTTTACTACTTTGCAACGGACGCGGTTCCCGATGAATTGCTGGCCATCTTTAATGGACTCGATACGGCGAATATCGATTCTAACTGATGAGTAGAATTTTAATGATCGCCCTCCGGGAGTGGTCTCTGGGCTGCCAAACATGACTCCTATTTTTTCCCTTAGTTGATTAATGAATACGAGGGCGGTATTTGTGCGCGATACTGCAGCAGTCAGTTTGCGCATGGCTTGGGACATGAGCCTCGCTTGCAGTCCGGGGAGACTATCACCCATGTCACCTTCAATTTCGGCCCTAGGAACTAACGCGGCGACAGAATCAATGACAATGATGTCCAGTGCTGAGGAACGGATAAGCGCTTCGCATATTTCTAGAGCTTGCTCGCCGGTATCGGGTTGAGAAATTAGTAATTCTTGAATATCAATTCCACATGCGGCCGCATATTCTGGATCCAATGCATGCTCCACGTCGATATATGCCGCCGAACCGCCACCTCTCTGACATTCAGCAATAATATGTTGGGCGAGCGTCGATTTTCCAGCAGACTCCGGTCCAAAAATTTCAGTTATTCTGCCTCGTGGAACTCCACCTACTCCTAAAGCGATATCCAAGGAGAGGGCGCCTGTAGGAATGGATACAATATGTAATGCTGCCTCAGGGTCTCCAAGCCGCATGATAGATCCCTTGCCATGCTCTTTGATAATTTCGTCAATAGCAACGTTTAGGTTTTTGTCTTTATCTTCAGTATTAATGGGATTATCAGTGGGTATTGACTTGGTTGGCTTTGTTGGCATTTTGGCTAGGTCCTGTCGTTTTATTTCAAGTGATCCCCACCACGATTAATACGATATAGAACAAATGTTCTGGTGTCAAGTTTGAGTATGGAAGGTTCTCGAGCTTATCTTACTTGAGCCGTAATGAAGTTGGACAGAATGAAGAGTAAAATCATAGTAAGCATTGGGGTTATATCGATAGTGCCGCCGATTGGTGGCACTATCTTTCGGATAGGTTCCATGATCGGTTCAGTTATCAAGTCAAGTATCCGAGCTATTTCACTACCTCTCAGTTGAGGAACCCAGGACAAAAGAGCCCTTCCTAAGATACAAAATCCAAGAATATCGAGTATTTGAGCAATAATGATAGCGAAAATATCAATGAATGAGTTCAATCTATTCCCCTTTAGTCACGTAGTTCAACCGCTCGATCATATGCCGCTTGGACAGCAGAATCTATAACTTTGCGAAGATTTCCTGCCTCGAGGGTAGTTATCGCAGCTTCGGTGGTGCCGCCTGGGGATGTCACATTGTCTCGAAGTTGTTCAACAGAAGTTTGTGATTCCATAGCATGAACGGCTGCACCTAGCACTGTTTGAATAACTAGCTGATGGGCTAGATCTTCATCGATATTTCTTGAGACAGCAGCTTGAACGAGGGCCTCTATGATCAAAAATATGTAAGCAGGACCGGAACCATTCAGGGCAGTGCAAATATCAATTTCATCATCAGAATGAACTTCAGCAACAACTGGAGAGGATGATCGGATTAGCTCAGTCACCAAAAGTTTATCGTCGATCGGAAAGTTATTTCCGAAAAAAATTGCCGCTGCGCCTTGGCCACGTGCCGCAGGTAAGTTAGGCATAATTCTCGCAGCTTGTTCATGTTTGCTTTCATAAATGATTCTATTTAATGGAATCCCTGCAGCCACTGATAACAGCAGTGCTTCAGATCTTATTGCCGGTTTTATTAATCGAATGGTTTCCGAAAATTGCTGCGGTTTCATACAGAGAATAACGACATCAGCCTCCGATACCTTCGATTCTGTTTGGCTACCATCGACTACCTCGACATCATATTTGTTGTGAAGATAATCCCTTCGTGAAGGGTCAATTTCGACGACCGTAAATGCATGGTTACTGACCGCATTTCTGCTAAGAGCTCCGTTAAGAATTGCTTCGCCCATGAAGCCACCACCGATAAATGTGATTTTCATATTTTCCTACCCTTTAGAAATAAATTTTAGCAATTAAACCTATTTGACCGTTCGGCGTTCCCCGAAAAGTGTTGTCCCTAGACGGATTATTGTGGCACCCTCCTCGATAGCTATTTCAAAATCTTGACTCATCCCCATTGATAGCTGAGGAAGTTCATTGAGTTCCGCTAATCGTCTTATTTTGGAAAATAGTGGGCGAGATTTATTGGCATCCTTGTTATATGGTGCCATAACCATCAGTCCCACGATCGAAAGTTCATCAGATTTCCTAGCCGTTTCTAGTAGCTGGTCAAAATTATTTAGCCGTACTCCTGACTTGTGAGTTTCCTCAGTGACATTTACTTGGATGAAGCATTGCATTGGCGATGCTGAAGTTAGTATTTCACCTTGATCCTTGAGGTATTTTCTCCGTTTATGAAGAATAGTTACCAAGTCAGTTGAGTCTAGTGTATGCAGAATGTCGACGGTACCGACTATATCCTTCACCTTATTTTTCTGTAGATGCCCTAGAAAATGCCACTTGGGAAAAATTTCTTCTCTGGCCAGTGAGCTGTTTTTTGACAACAACTCTTGCACTCTATTTTCTCCAAATTCATTTAGATTTAGATGGTGTGCGCGGGAGATAGTTTCTGGCGACTGCCCTTTTGTCACAGCGAGGAGGGTGACTTTTGTTCGATCATATCCAGCTTTTCGGCAGGCCAACCGTATGCGTTCTTCCGTGACTTCAAGACGAGCTTGGAGTGAATGTGACATAAGTGTTTGTGCCAAAAGTATTATCCATGGTTCAAATAGCGTAGCATGGTCATAGAATCATATAGGTCAGGAAGTAAGGGTAAGCAAGTGTATGACCGTGGAAGCTCCCCAGATCCGGGCTCATGGAGAGAGATACTACTGATCATCCGGATAGTATTCGAAGTCCTGATACCGCCACTCTTCTTTATTATTATCTCGCTGGGTTTGGTGGTAGCTTTCTTCATACTACTGTTGAATGGTTCAATGTTCGCTATTGTTCCAGTAGGACTGTTTGCTTTGGAGATTATATGGATAGTCCGGAAGGGTAACTCTGCTCAGGTGGAAAGTCGTGAGCGGTTGACTAATTTCTATGATGACTGAAGCCGTATCACGGTTTCCGAATTATTTGATTCCGTATTCGGTACAACGTCAACATCAAAAAGCAGCGGTTGTTCAGGGGGAATATACGTAAAGTTGTCTAGTGTAGTCCTGATATCATCCAAGAGCTCGTCCGCCGACACGAACGCTCGATAGGATGCGGCATACCTGATATATGTGACCATGTCCACTCGTTTGAGTCTATTCATAACGACCTCGGCCAGTAGTCGACTCTCAATTTCATTTCCTTGGGTAACGACTTGTTCTTCAACTTCGGTAGCAAGTTTGGTCAGTGCGTCGGGAACTGCGTGTTTTTTGTGCGCGGCATGGGCTAGGCTGTTAAAAAGTTTTTCCTTATTGAATCTCTCTTTTCTCCCGTCCTTTTTTCGGACAAGGAACGTGTCAGAAATAAATTCCTCGATGGTTATGAATTCCAGACCACATTGGAGACAAAGCTTTTCTCTCTGCACAGAGGTAGTGCTGACAGTGATATCTTGCAGCTTGTTTTGAGGTGACTCGCAATTTGGACAATTCATTTCGGGCCCTATCGTTGCCAAGAATTCATCTACAAAACTACCGCTGATCGAAAAATATATGGTTAGAGAAGTCACAGAGTTTTGCACAAAGCGGTAGACGATATGTGCGTTATTTGACGATCTGTGTGTTCAGTCGATAGCACCAACTCAGGAGAAATTTCAGGCTGAGTATCCTGTGGTTATCTGTCAGGGATTTCTTCATTGAAGTAGGGAGCTGATTGCCTAGTTGGATCTAACGGACGTCGAGAGGCACTATTTGAGTTTTCGTCAGTCCAGTCTGAGGGTGTATCAGCGGAGATCGGTGGAGCTGTAGTTTTAGCATCTGGGGCTGAGGCGTCCTGACTCTTAATAGTCTCAACCGGATCGATATTAGGCATCGGTAGCGCCTCGTCCAATGATCTCCTCAGATCAGTGAGGGTAGGGATTGAACTCATATCGGGTCGTTCGAGTTGTTTTGTGCTCTCATTGAGCGCCATATCGATTGTAGTAGGTTCGAATTGTTCAAAGTCTGCCGCAACTATAGTTACATGGATCTCATCATCTAAATCGTCCCGGAGCATCACACCGGTAAAGACATCGCATTCTGTTGGGTGAGAACGTTCCCCCACTACTTCTTTGATTTTACGGATTTCCTCACGGGTGAGTGGAGACTCGTCGCTACTCGATGGACCTACCACATTAATAAGCAGTCGTTTCGCATTCGTAATATCAGTGTTGATTAGAGGGTTTGCGAGCGCATTTTGAGCTGCTCCAACTGCCCGAGCATCTCCTGAACAGCTTCCGATTGCGATGACTGCATCCCCCGCGTGTTCTAGTGTTGAACGGAAATCAGAGATATCCAAATTCCAAAGTCCGTTCACTGTGATTATCTCACTCAGTCCCTGAATGGCATCAGCCAATATTTTGTCAGTAAGTCTGAATTCATCTTCGATTCCAATTAAACCCAGATCATCAACTTCTGCAGCAGTCGAAGATGACGCCAATAAATCATTCTCAATAACGATTACAGCGTCTACATTCTTCTTGAATTCCTCTAGTGCGGATTCGGCAATTCCACGTTTCTTACTGCCTTCCCAACTAAACGGCATCGTTACTATCCCTACGGTTAAGACGTCATCTTCACCAATAGTTAGGCTGTTCGCAATTTCTGCTATTACAGGCCCCGCTCCAGAGCCAGTACCCCCGCCTAGACACGCCGTAATGAAGACAATTTCTGAGCCTTCGAGGGCTTGGTAAATGGAATCTTTTGCCTCTTCCGCTGCGGCTCTTCCTCTTTCTACTCGTCCGCCAGCACCTTTACCCCTAGTGCGAGTTCGTCCTAGATGGATTTCATGGTCAACCTCTAGAGCAGCGAGTGCCCGACTGTCAGTATTTGCAATGATATACGTCACTCCAGGCACAGGTTCCATACGCCCCACTGAGTTGGAGCCACCACCACCCACTCCAATTACTGATATCTCCACCATATTGTCAAAATCGGGAATTTTTCTCCGGTTACCCGTAAGTAGGGTGGGTTGTCTGGTAATAGGAGCAACATCTTGTCTAGGCGTATTATCTCTCGGAGGTCGTTTGAAAGTTTCTCCAATATTTGTTGGTTCGTCCGAGGTACGGAGCTCGGTTTCGGGTAGTTTCGTATCCTTTGTACTTGCAGCAGAAGTTATTGGCCGGGGAGGTCTCGGGGTGTAATGAACTCCTGGTTGTTGACCTAAGGAATGTTCTGGTTCATTCCGTACAAGCCTACTTGCGGTCTCCTGAGTCTTTGCTGAGCGTAAATTTTTAACATCCTGCAAATAATTTCTAGAAGGCGTGGCTGACGGAGTATTATCACCAGAATTTTGTCGGATACCGAACTCGTTCATCTCGGCCATTTTGCTAGCCCTCCATATCTTCTAATGATTTACGCACCAAAAACCCCGGCAACTGCTCTAACAATAGAAGAGCCAATAGTACGAATCTCAGGCAGAGTCTCGGGAGTTTCATGAGCGGACCAATTCGCGGCCACAGATAATAAGCCAAGCGCAGCTGCGAACTCAGGCCCGGATATTTCATCCGGGAGATTGTATATATGTTCGGGGGATAACTTCAGAGGTTTTTGCACTAAAATATGAGGACATCCTAAGTCCGCCGCAATTAGTTTTGTCAGGTCCTCGATGTGATCAAGGCCCGATGTTCCCCCTACGAGTACTATACCTCCGCTGAGCTTAGTGAGGGGAATTATTTCCCGATCAATGTACTTGAGGGCAGGTTGAATAATATCAAATTCTATTCTTTTTTGAATAATTCGGGAAAGATAGGACCTTTTTTCAAGATGCGTCTCGCCATTAGTTTTCTTGATGGCAACCTCGCTGGCATCCTCTACGAACGAAGGGACACAGCTCCCATACTTAATCTTCACTGATTCTGGGTCTTTTGCTTGGAGTATTTCTCTTATGTCTTGAGTGACATTGGCACCGCCACTCTGGAATGATCTCGATGAGATTATTTTGCCATTTACGCAAACGGCAACGCTGGTGACCGAGTGACCAATATCGATTAATGCAACCGCTTGGTGCTTCTCGTCACGGCCGGCAACGGTTGAATGGACAGCCGCTGTGGCAGTCGGGATTGTTTCAGCAGTCTCAAGTGAAGCCCGGGACAGGCAATCTACTAGAGCATTTATTCCTCTAGAATGGCCAGCGACTCCTACAGCGGAAACGGTGAGACTATCACCTCGATGACCCAGTGGGTTTAGTTTTTCCTCTGGACCGACATAGTAGTGAAGTGGCACATAATCTAGTAATTGATATCCGATCGGCAGTTGGTTGTTTAGTGCCGGTACCGCTGATTCATCTATTAGATCCTTGTCTTTTTGGGTTATTTCTCGGTGCGGAGGAATTGTGATGGTATTCTCAGCATTAACTTGAACTGAAAGTGCACCACTGATCCCAAGATACGTGGCCTCAACGACTAAATTTGAGTCACAGGGTGGAAGTGTGTGTCGTATAGCTTGTACCGCATCAGGTAGAGCATTTTCAATTTTGCCGCCCATAAAATACTCTGTTCGTGAGACCGCATGGTGCAAAATTTCAATAGAGTCGGTATTTTTCCTAGCAACGATGGTTACTACTTTCGAAGATTCGGGAAGCGTAACAGCAAAATAATTTGATTCGTTCATCTCGCTGCAATCTCCAGGCCCGAAGTATCTATAGTGGTGATACCTCGAACAAGTGCCTTGTTTTTAAACCGGAGATCAAGCTCGATTGGTTTTGACTGAACAGGTTTGGATATTTCATAGTGCACCATCTCCCAAAGTTGCAGTTTCTCTTCTAAATTGGAGCTATCTCCCAATATGACCTGATTCCCGTTTGATAGCCTTACAATCAGACCTTTTTCTTTGATATATAGCAGTGTGGTATCTGCGAGTAGGAGTGTCATCTCTGGAGACTGATTTTGTAAAATTTGTACCGCATAGAGAGCGTCCTGGTTTGGGGTCACTGCGGATGGATTGTCTGGACTAAATTCGATGATGGTGGGATTGTCGTTTGGAACGAAGTATTCCATTATTTGTCCTGAGGAACCTATTGCTACCCGTTTAGTTCCGGTCTGCCAGTAGGCCACCGGCTTATATTCTTGTATTTGTATGGTGAGTTGTATAAAGCCACTTCGAGTAACCTGTGTGGATTCAACGGTAGCTATGCGTCCGATTTTTGCTTCAAGCTGGGCTGGAAAAATGAAGTCGATAATGGGATTTCGTAGCGCGGTCGTTTTTGTTATCGCCTCGTCAGTGTATTGATTTGTTCGTCCCTCGATCAGAAGGTTGTTCGAAGCAGCC
>CAXGQC010000021.1:0-21179 GCA_964011795.1 uncultured bacterium
TTCAAATGCTAATCCTTCCCTTCAGATAGGCCCGTGCCTGACCGCCGATCAATACACGATTCGATGATAACTTACAGTATAAGATGCCACCTCGAGGTGATAATTGTTCCGCGACCATCTCCAATTTGCCAAGGCGTCCACTCCAGTATGGAGCCAAAAGGGTATGAGCAGAGCCGGTAACCGGATCCTCGTCTATTCCTATGCCGGGGGCAAAGAAGCGTGAAGCAAAATCGATATCGTCTCCGGGTGCTGTGACTATTAGTCCTCGCGATTTTAGCTCGGCGATTGCAGCGAAATCGGGTTCCAAATCGAGCAGAGTTTGTTTGTCTTCAAAGACAGCCATCAGATCAAATTTTCCTTTAAACAGTAATGATGGTTCGACTCCAAGGCAGTCAGCGACAAGTTTGACGTTTTGTAATTGGCGAGGTGGGTCGAGAGGGAAATCAAGATATATGATGTCGGCATCCATCGAAGCACGTAGTAATCCACTCGCGCTAGTGAACTCTATTGCATCGGAGGTGGTCCGATACCCCTCTTCGAATAATGTAAATGCCGCAGCGAGGGTTGCATGCCCGCACAGCTCTACTTCAGACATGGGAGTAAACCAACGGATTGCGAAGGGAATTGATCCTAAGTTGACGAAAGCAGTTTCCGACAGATTGTTTTCTGCAGCGATAGATTGCATAGTCTCGGCGGGCAACGCTTCATCAAGTAGACACACCGCAGCTGGATTACCGGAGAACAACGTATCGGTGAATGCGTCGACTTGAAAAATTTGAATTTCTTTCAAAATAGGCCCGTCAAATATTTATTCCCACTCGATCGTGCCTGGAGGTTTTGAAGTTATGTCGTACACGACTCTATTCACTTCGGGTACCTCATTTGTGATTCTGTTACTGATGGCAGTCAGGAGTTCGTACGGCAATTTAGCCCAGTCAGCTGTCATAGCATCCTCGGCGGTTATACACCGGAGCGCGATCACATTTCCGTATGTTCGGAAATCACCCTGTACCCCTACAGATCTTGTATTAGTGAGGACCGCAAAAGATTGCCATAGTTCTGAAGCTGATCCGGATCGGATCAACTCATCTTGGAGTATGCTGTCGGCTCGTCTTAATATATCGAGCTTCTCTTCTGTTATATCACCGATGACTCTGATCGCTAATCCCGGCCCAGGGAAGGGCTGGCGGTCTATGATTTCAGGGCTGATACCCATTGCTCGACCTACATTACGAACTTCGTCTTTGAATAAATTCCGGAGCGGTTCAATCAAACGTAATTGCATGTCATCGGGGAGCCCTCCTACATTATGATGGCTTTTGATTTTTACGGCTGCATCGTTACCAGTTCCCGCAGATTCAATTACGTCCGGATAGAGTGTCCCTTGGACCAGAAATTCCGCAGCTTCGGACTGACTCGTTTCTCGTTCAAACACTCGTATGAATGTTTCGCCGATGACAATACGCTTTGTTTCGGGGTCGTCAATATCTTTTAGTTTTTCAAGGAACTGTTCTCGAGCATCAACATGACGAAGTTTTATCCCCATATGTTCTCTGAATGTTTGGACGACTTGTTCCGCTTCGTTCTGTCGCAGGAGACCGTTGTCCACGAATATGCAGGTAAGCTGATCGCCGATTGCCTCGTGAACAAGTGCCGCAGCAACGGCTGAGTCCACGCCACCAGAAAGTCCACAAATGACCTCAGCATTTCCCACCAGCTCTCTTACCTGCTGGATAGTTTCGTCAATGAACGATTCAGGGTCCCATGTGCCGCGACATTTCACTATTTCAAAAAGGAAGTTGTGTAATAGTTGCGTGCCACCTGTTGTATGAACGACTTCAGGATGGAACTGTATCCCAAAACGGTTTGTATCATCTGTGAACGCGACGATAGGAGCATTTTCTGATTCTGCCAATACCCTGAACCCGTCCGGTAGTTTCAGTACGTTGTCTCCATGTGACGCCCAAACCTCGAATGAACTAGGTAGTCCGTCGAACAACGGATGCTGTGGCCTAGATTGGCTGATTATCGCTGAACCGTATTCACGCTCATCAGCGGAAGAGACATGCCCTCCAAACTGGTTAGCAAGTAGCTGCATACCGTAGCAAATTCCCAATACAGGCAAGTCGCTATCAATGAGGTACGAGGGTAGGGATGGCGCATCACTATCATAGACTGACGCCGGGCCTCCCGAAAGTACAAACCCTTTCACATCTAGGTGAGCGAAAGTTTCTGGTGAGGCATCCCAAGCAATTAATTCTGAGTAAACACCTGCCTCTCGGATACGCCGAACGATGAGCATGGAATACTGTGAGCCGTAGTCCAGAACGACGATTGATTCTTTGTTTTCGGAGGTATTAGCCATTTCGTCGTGCTCTTCCTTAGGCGCTCTAGAAAGTTATATTACTCGGTTACCCTTTAGCATGGTGGGACGGAGTTGAAGCATGTCTATTATCGATGTCACACGAACTCATGAAGTTATCGATGCACTGTTTGCTAATGAGGTGGTAGGTATTCCAACGGATACCGTGTACGGGCTAGCTGCGATGCCGAATCGTACGGCAATCAAGAGGATGATTGATTTAAAAAAGGGGCGAGACAAAGATCAGCCGATAGCTATCCTATTCTCCGAGCTGGAGAAACTTGAACAATACGGTGTTGATTTCAAAAAGATCCAATCCCTTGGAGAGTTTTGGCCAGGAGCTCTAACCGTAGTGACTTCCGCCAGTACGAATCTTTTACCAATACCTGTTGTTACTGAAGAAGGGACTGTCGGCGTGCGTATCCCTGATAACGAGATCGCCATCCAGATCATCGAAAAATGTGGTGGAGTACTGGCGGTGTCCAGCGCGAACCATCATGGAGACAAGCCAGCCCTCAATGCATCGGAAGTCGCGCAACAATTTGGTGATGAACTGTTGGTGTTAGACGGTGGAGTAAGCCCAGGTGGTACTGCATCGACCGTGATTGATATGACTTCCGAAACTCCAACAGTGCTGCGCGAGGGTGAGATAAATATCGAAGAGATAAAAAGATGTCTGAGCAAGGACTGAATAACGAACCTCGCACAACCCCCTTTCTGCACTATGCGGAATGGTTTGAATTAGCTGAATCAATTGACCCACAGCCGCACGCTGCTGCATTTGCCACCAGCAGTGCTGAAGCCATGCCATCGGTGCGTATGGTGCTTGTGAGACATTGGGGGGAGCAAGGATTCGATGTGTTTACTGATTTGCGGTCCGGCAAGAGTCGAGATATTTCATCCAACCCTCGCGCTGAATTGAATTGGCATTGGAAAGGATTGGGTGCTCAAGTGCGAGTGAGTGGCAGTGTGATATCTATTCCTTCTGCCGAAGTCGAACAGTATTGGAGTGGGCGGCCAAGAGAGAGCCAAATATCAGCTTCAGTATCTAATCAGTCAGCGCCGATCGAGGATAGGCTGGCGTTGGATCGGAATCGAGAAAAGTTCGTTGAAACAATTAATAATGATGAGGAAATCCTACTACCAGACAATTGGGGAGGGTTCCGCGTAGTTCCAGTTCGTTTTGAATTCTGGGTGCATGACGACTATCGTTTTCACCACAGAATTGAATACCGCACAACTTCTCAAGGTTGGAGAACTCAGACTCTCCAACCTTGAGTTCAGTAGTCGATTAAGTGGTACTGTAAACGAAATCGACTTAACGCTTTGGACAATGTATGAAGATTGCTATCGGTTCAGATCATGCGGGATTCGCGCTAAAAACCCTTATTAAAAAATTGCTAGAGGATTTTGGTGATGAAGTGCAAGATTTTGGGACCGATAGTGAAGAGTCATGCGACTATCCTGATATTGCTTTCCCGTTAGGTGAATCAGTAGCCAGTGGTAACCATGATTTCGGTATCTTGATATGTTCAAATGGTGTCGGCCCCTCGATTGCAGCTAATAAGGTGCCAGGTATCCGCGCGGCGATTTGCCATGATGTCTTTGCCGCAAAGCGAGCGAGACAGCACACGAATGTAAATGTTTTATGCCTAGGTGCCTGGTCGATTGGGCAGGGCCATGCGTCCGAAATAGTCAGTTCGTTCCGTAGTGCCGAGTTCGAAGGTGGACGACATGAAAGACGGCTTTCGAAAATCGATGATTTCGAACGAGAGCGGTAAAGTGTGTGCACAACAAGCATGTGTCGGCAGTAATTAAGTTCGCAAGCAATGGGTATCTTCTCGCAACTAGCTCAATTCATTATCTCCATATTTAGACTGCTTTCTGCATTGGTTGTCTACTGGCTTCGGTTGTCACACCCGGAACACAAAGGCGTGATAGAGAGCAAGACCGTCGGTGATTCAATCGAGATCATTCGTGATCCGAGCGGGGTCGCTCATGTGTTTGCTGAAACCAGTCAGGATGCTTTTTGGGGTAGTGGTTTTGTTCATGCACAGGACAGGCTTTGGCAGATGGAGACGTTTAGGCGATTTGCTCGTGGTCAACTCGCAGAATTAGCTGGCGAATCAGCATTCGAGTCAGATCTCTTAATGCGTAAGATTGGATTGCATCGGGTTGCGTCAGGGGACGTCAATTTGCTCGATAGTCAAGATCTTCAGCTGCTGGAAGCATATGTTCAAGGAGTTGCTGCAGGTGTGAATTCTCTTCGATCATTGCCACCAGAATTTCATCTGACAGGCACTAAATTCCACCCTTGGTCGGTCGAAGATGTGATGATTACGGCTAGATTAATTCTTTTCAGCTTTGCTGGTAACTGGCGTACGGAATTAATTAGAGAGAAGCTACTGAGCACGATAGATCAAAAATATTGGGGGCTCTTTGAGCCAGTACATCCGGATGCATTTACTGCCTCTAAGTCCGATTACGCTCCTGGCGGGCGAGACGCCAAGGAACGACTGCTTGAATCATATAACCAGGCAAAGCGATGGCTTCCGGTTTCAACGGGAGCCTCGAATGCGTGGACTACACAATCCATTCTTGACGGCAAAACACAACTTTTACTAGCTGGCGACCCTCATGTGGAGCTGAGATTGCCAGGCCTGTTTCATGTGTCACACATACGAGGAGGCGATTTCGAGGTCACTGGAGCCGGGATTGCGGGGATACCCGGGGTGTTGATGGGTCATAACGAATCGGTTGCCTGGTCGATTACAGCTGGCACTGCTGATGTAGCTGATTGTGTCATTGAGGAGATAAGTACGAGCGATGTTGGAGATACGAAGCAACCCTTAATGTACATAACGCCGGATGGTCCTGAGAAATTTAAATCATCCAGTGAATTGATCGGAATCAAGAGAAACGGTCATATTGAATATGTCGAAGAAGCAATATTGGAGAGTAGGCACGGGCCCATTATCAGCCCACTTGATCTGGATGATTCTCGAATGATTGCGCTGAGTAGTACGGCTCTGACTCCCTCTGATGTGGGGCATACATTTATTAGACTTATGCGAGCGACGACTGTTGAAGAATTGTCCGATGGCTTGAAAGACTGGCCGGGTACTACTTTTAATTTTGTTATGGCAGATATAGATGGAAATATTGGCTACCGGTTGGCTGGCAAAGTTTTCACCCATAAACCTGGTGAAGGGTTATTTCCTCGGAACGGTTCGGAATCTCTTGGAATTTCACCTGTTCATCCGGCTGAAGTGATGCCAGCCATAATGAATCCTGCCGATCGGTCGATTGTATCCGCAAATCAGGCCGCTGGCAGTGCGCTGGAACTCGGAGAAGATTGGGCAGAGCCCCGACGAGCAGAGCGAATTCAGGAATTACTTAACTCAGCAGAAGTCCATTCGCCACAATTATTTAAGCAAATCCAGTGCGACCAATATTCGGCTAACTTGGTAGCGTTGCGTGATATTTTGCTTCCGTTCGTTCGCAGCGACCAATGTTTGTCGATAATGAATTCGTGGGATGGTTCTCTTGCGACCTCAAAGTCCGGTGGATCCCTTCTGAGTTACGTTTCTGCCGCAATTGCTAAAGAACTGAGCGAGCGTATTACGAGTGAACATGCCGAGTTATTAAGAGGCCAGATTGATTTGAACGGCGATGGATACACGTCGTTTTCCACGCGTAATCAAGGATGGGTCGTGACCGCAGTTAGTGATCCAGGCATGCCGTGGTTTCGTGATCAGAACGACTACGAGGCAGTGATTGCAAAGGCTCTGGATATCGGAAAGAATAAGTTCGAACTATCTTCAAATGAAACTGACTGGTTTTCCACATTTCAACCCAGGCACTCTCTTTACGCGATACCGATCGTTGGACGACTCTGGTCTTCGAGTACCACGGGATTCGGTGGGGATATTAATACGGTGGCCCAAGGCGCGTACAAGGAGGTCGGGAACACACGAGAGGTGATTGTTACCGCGGGATATCGTCAAGTGTTAACTGTCGACTGCTGGGACGAGTCGGAATTCTCAATCCCGACAGGGATATCGGGAATCCCCGGCCATCCGAACTATTTGGATTTGTCTCAGGAATTCTCCGATGGGGAATATCGGCCCCTATTGTGGCGGGAATCTTCAATTAGAGAAACGATGGTATCTAGACTACTTATTACCAGGGTATAGAGGCTTTTGAAAGGAATATCCATGGATCTAGAGAAACGAATGGAGAGCTATAGACAAATCCTTGAAAATGAGATGCAGGATATCGTTTCCAAAGATGGGCAACTATATGATTGGATGCGCTATCACCTCGGTTGGGTCGATCAATTTGGTTCACCCAGCTCAGGCTCACCTGGAAAACAAATTCGAGCATGTGCGATGCTATTAACGGCAGAAGTATGCGGTGCTAGTCACGAAGATCTGTTGAGATTTGCCCCGCTTGCCGCGTCTATCGAACTAATACATAATTTCTCTCTGCTACATGACGATGTTGAAGATGAAAGTGAAACACGTCGTGGACGACCAACCCTCTGGACGTTTGCCGGTTTGGCTCAGGCGATCAACACTGGTGACGGAATGTTTGCGATCGCGCGAACTGCACAACATCGACTTGTCGAAAATGGGTTTAGCCCTGGAGTAGTTCTCGAGAGTATGAAAGTTCTTGACGAGACTTGCCTTAGATTGGTCGAGGGCCAACAGATGGATATCGACTTTGAGGATCGAGTAGACGTCACTGAATCTGAATATATCGAAATGGCACTTGGCAAAACCGCAGCTATGTTCGCTGCGCCACTTTCATGCGGTGCTCTATTGGCTGGTGCTCCGAGGAATGTGGTGTCAGCATTTCATCAGGCTGGACTTGCATTGGGATTGGGCTTTCAGATGATCGATGACGTGCTAGGAGTTTGGGGTGATACTGAACAAACAGGTAAGCCGGTCGGGGATGATCTGCGAACTCTTAAAATGACATATCCGATTATCTACGGCCGTGATCACGATTCAAAACCTGGAACTGAATTTGCCGAGCAATATGTAACTCCGCCAAGAACGGAGACAGATGTACGGGTGCTCACTCAACTTCTGACTGATACGGGTGCTCGAGAATTCACCGAGCAGCGAGCCGACGAAGAAATTAATAATGCAAGAAGGATATTGTCAGCCATACCGCTCGAGACCAACTATCAGCAACAATTGCAGGAATTTTCTGACCTCCTAGTGGGCAGAGTGAGTTAAAATTTTATGAATGCTATCAATTGTGTCGTAGGTTGAACTCAGGGACTGAATAGATGCCGAAACAAACGATCGCGGATATTGATCTTTACGGGAAAACCGTTCTACTAAGAGTCGATTACAACGTACAGTTTGATGATTCCGGCGAAATCCTTGATGATCACCGGCTCAAAGAATCGATTCCAACCATTAGAGCACTCCAAGACAAAGAAGCACGAATCGTCATCTGTTCGCATAGAGGCAGACCTAACGGAGAGTTTGTCGATGAGTTACGAAATCAACCTGTAGCCACTCATCTATCAAAGCTCTTGGGGCAGGAAGTAAACGCTTTAGATGAAGCGATAGGCCCTGAGGTCAAGAAAGCTGTGACTAAGCTTGCAGGCGGCGAGATAGTACTGCTAGAGAACGTTCGATTCTATGAGGGTGAGGAAGCTAACGATCCAGGTTTTGCAAGAGAATTGGCATCGTTAGCCGATGTCTTTGTATCAGACGCTTTTGGGACGGCTCACCGTGCACACGCCTCAGTAGTTGGGGTCGGGTTTTATTTACCGGCAATATCAGGTCTGTTAATGCAGAAAGAGCTCGATTACTTGAGTCGAGTTACTGAGTCAATTGAGAGACCATTTGGAATAGTTCTTGGCGGCGGAAAAGTTGCGGAAAAATTGCGAATACTAGGCCACTTGGCTGATCAAGCCGACGTCATCTGTGTTGGTGGAGGGATAGCCAATACTTTTCTGCAGGGCCAAGGCATCGACGTTGGTGATTCTCTTGTCGAAGAATCCAGAATTGATGATGCTCTGTCTCTCATGCGAATTGCATCAGGCAGACGTGACCTCAAGTTAGTTCTGCCTACTGACGTTGTAGTTTCGGATCCCAGCGGATCTACAGTAAGTACTGTGTCGGTTAATCGAGTGCCTCCCGGCTTCCGAATACTTGATCTCGGGCGACAAACCGTTGAAGACATTCGAGAAGCACTTAAGCCGATGAAAACTATCGTCTGGAATGGTCCGGTTGGTTTATTTGAGCGGAGCCCATTCGATACGGGGAGTATTGAAATTGCTAAAATTCTTGCAGACTCCGTAGGAGCAACTACCGTCGTTGGTGGGGGTGAAACAGCTGCGGCAGTATCAAAAGCTGGCGTTGGTGGCAGACTTTCACATGTCTCAACGGGCGGAGGAGCGTCTCTACAGATGCTTGAAGGGATAAACCTTCCTGGCGTAGAGGTATTACTCGATTCTGAAGGATAGTGCGGTCCGTGCTGACCCTATAGACTGGCTTTATGGATATTGAACTGATCAAAAGACTTTCGCAACCTTCAGAACAAAAAGTGTTGTTTTGTGTAATTGATGGTCTAGGGGGACTACCCGGTCCCACAGGCGAGACTGCTCTCGAAGCTGCTGCCACTCCCAATCTTGATAGACTCGCATCTGAGGGTTCTCAGGGCAGAACTTTACCAGTCGGATTTGGGATAACGCCAGGTTCAGGTCCGGGTCACCTGGCGCTGTTTGGCTACGATCCCCTTACATATGAGATAGGCCGGGGTGCTCTTGAGGCTACCGGTATCGACTTCACCCTGACGACGAATGATTTAGCAGCGCGCGGAAATCTGTGCGATTTATCATCGGAGGGCTTGATAACTGATCGGCGAGCGGGCCGACTCGATACTGAAATCACAGCACGGGTCTGTGATTCGCTCTCAGATATCACATTGGACCAAATTTCTACCCATGTATTAGCAGTGCGAGAACAGCGCTTTGTAGTGATTTTCCGCGGTGATGAATTGTCCGACGATATTAGTGAAACTGATCCACAGCAGGAGAATGTGGCTGCTCTCACTTGTAAACCACTAAACGGCACAATTCAGGCTGAGCGGACGGCATCTGTGGTGCGGCGGTGGGTTAACGCTGCTCACGAGAGATTGTCCGGACGTGATCGAGGAAATGGACTCTTGTTGCGTGGTTGGTCGACACGGCCAACACTCCCGGACTTTTCTGAAATATGGAAGATGCGCTCGGCGGCATGTGCGGTGTACCCAATGTATCGAGGCGTCGCCTCACTAGTGGGTATGGAAATAATTGATGCGGGCTCGACTATAAATGATCAAATTAAACAATTAGAAAACCAGTGGGACGATTATGAATTCTTCTTCATGCACTACAAGTATGCCGATAGTGCGGGTGAGGATGGTGACTTCAGTGCGAAAGTACAAGCGATCGAAGAGTTTGACAAGAGCGTGCCCGAAATGTTGGCGTTAGAACCTGATGTAGTGGTTGTGGCCGGTGATCATTCAACTCCAGCTGTGATGGCTGCTCATTCGTGGCACCCTGTTCCAGTACTGATTTACGGGAAAGATGTCCGATCAGATTTGACGGATTCCTTCGGTGAACGAGCTGCCATTGGTGGCGAACTCGGATTATTCCCGGCCAAAGAATTAATGCCACTGGCCCTTGCCCATGCCGGCAAACTTGCTAAATATGGCGCGTGATATGCATTCACGAATACCGATTGTTAGTGGTAATTGGAAAATGAATACCTCTCGGGAGGAAGCCAAGAACCTTAGCTCTGCAATAGCTCGTTTGTCTTCAGAGACCAATCTGACGGGAGAAATTGTGTTGTTTGCTCCGTATGTTTGGCTAAGTGAAGTATCAGAGATAGTTACGAGCCAGGGAATTATCGTGGGAGCGCAAGACAGTTATCCTCAACCAAATGGAGCATATACCGGAGCTGTTAGCACTCAAATGCTGAGCGAGGTATGTTCGATGGTTCTTGTGGGCCACTCTGAGAGACGAACGGTGTTCGGGGACACGCCAACAAAATTTTCCGCTCAGATTGCCGATGCCCTTACTAAAGAGATGCTAGTTACCTATTGCATCGGTGAGAACGAATCAGAGGCAGCTGGTGGCGAAACTAATCGAGTGCTTGGGAGGCAGATAGCCGAAGTGTTCAATGGTGCCGATGGCGAATCTTTGAGAAATTCAATAAAAGACGATCCAGAACGATTCATATTGGCTTACGAACCCGTGTGGGCAATAGGGACGGGTCGGGTGGCATCAGTAGATGAGATATCTGAACGCACAGAATTTATCAGGGGAGAATTAGGCAAATATAGTGACCGAGCTGATGAAATCCGCCTTCAATATGGCGGTTCTGTTTCTCTGGAAAACGTGGCAGGAATTTCAGAGATACCTCACCTCGATGGTGCTTTGGTAGGCGGAGCTTCACTTAACGCAGGTGATTTCATAAATATTTGTCGAGCTTTCACGGTATAAGCCATGACGGACATTCCCTTGATAGTTATTGTGGGCCCAACAGCTTCTGGTAAAACCACGCTTGCGGTCGAGCTCAGCGAGACACTCGGAGGTGAGGTGGTGTCGGCCGATTCCGCACAGGTTCGACAAGGGATGAGGATAGGCACAGCTTTACCGAGCACTGATGAAAAACGAGATATTCCCCATCACCTGATGGAAGTGGTCGATCCAGATCAAGAATGGACTCTGGTGGATTGGATTTCACGAGCAACGACCAGAATCGAAGACATATGGACTAGGCGCAAGGTTCCGATTCTAGTGGGAGGAACTGGCCAGTACGTATGGTCATTACTGGAGGGCAGGCAAAGTCCCCGAGTCCCTCCCGACCAGATATACAGAGAGCAGCTCCAGTCGCTTCTTACGCGTGGTGACGTGGACCTTCACCAAATGCTAAAAGATCGTGACCCTAAATCAGCCGAACGAATTCACCCTAACAATCATTCGAGAATTATCCGGGCGCTCGAAATTGTTGAATCGACAGGGCTCCCCGTACCTCCGAAGGCAACTATCAAACCTAACTATCAAGAATTCATCATTGGGCTTCAATGGAGTAGGGAAGACATCTACCGCAGAGCAGATATGCGTGTTGAGTACATGTTTGCTAATGGACTTATGTCAGAGGTCAAATCCTTGGTGGAGCAATTTGGGGGTTCCGCAGAGGGTTTCCGGGCTATCGGATACAGAGAAGCCATCGCAGTATTGAATGGCGAGATTACCGAGTCGCAGGCAATTGATACAGTGAAGACTTCGACGCATCGACTTATTCGATCACAGGCAGGCTGGTTTAGAACGAGTGATCCACGAATTCATTGGATCGATGTCACAGACGATAATCAAAGTTCGCTCTCTAGCACGTGTTTAGACCTTATCTATAAGTCTGAATTAGGCGAGACTGTAACGTAGAACAAGTATAGTCGTTAGAATTTCACTATGAACCAGGCTAGCAGTATTGATATCCAACGCTTTTCCCCACTTTCATTCTGGAAGATGCATGGGTGCGGCAATGATTTCGTCGTTTTTGAGATAAAAGATCCGGGAATTACTGATGGTGAATTGAGCGCGCTTGCGGTAAGACTTTGCAACAGGAATTTCGGAGTGGGTGCTGATGGAATCATTGTGAGCGTTCCCTCCGACAATGAAAATTTGATGATGCGAATTTTTAATGCGGATGGTTCGGACGGTGAAATGTGCGTAAACGGAATCCGTTGTTTTGCCAAGTTCTACTTCGACCAGGGTTTACTTGAAAAGAATGCCTATACCTCTGGTCAGATGCAGATAGAAACAACAGTGGGGACAGTTGATGTTTCTGTGACCTTTGACGCCAAGGATAACCTTGTAGATCGAGCTAAGGTTGGACTCGGGCGACCGGACTTCGAACCTGAGGCCTGTGGCGTGAGTGAAGATCTTACCGGTGACCTGTTGTCTGTCCCCGTAAACTATCAGTCCATGAGTAAGGTCGATGTGCAACTTGTTTCGATGGGGAATCCTCATGCTATAAGCTGGCTGGAAGCCGGAACCTCTGTTGATGACTACCCTCTAAACCATGTGGGGCCGTTGGTAGAGACATCTCAAATGTTTCAGCACCGCACAAATTTTGAGGTCGCTGAAATCATCGACGAAAAGAGAGTGCGTGCCAGGGTATGGGAACGTGGTGTAGGGGAGACGCTTGCTTGCGGCTCAGGTGCTTGTGCGGTTATGGCATCTGCTCGAAGTCGTGGGCTGGTCAGTGACATTATTGAAGTAGAAATGCCAGGCGGTACTCTCGTAATAGACTGGCGGAGCAATGATGAGATCACACTTGAGGGCGCTGTTACAAAAGTGTTTGACGGATGTGTGGATTTAGGGAATGGACTATTAGTATGACTGAAGAGCGCCGAGCAATACAATCCAACGTTGATTACGCTGTAAAGAATCAGCCACGCAGCCTTGTCAGACGACAAGAGCTCCTGACCGACGGAGAGACTGTACATCTACCCTGTGATGGAGGTGAATTGATACTAGCCTATGAGAACGGGCAGCAGAGCGTGCATTGGGGATTCGATTCCGTCGATGCTATGCGACTGAATTTTGCATCATTATGGTCTGCAGCTTCATCTTCGATCGATCGGGATAATATCGATCATATCGTGATGAATATTGAGCAACTTGCTCAGCGAGATTTGGTCATTCCCATTCTGCAACAGGAATCATTTGAATTGTTTGCCGAATGGATCGAATTGATTCACCCAGAGCTACCCGACGCACCTCCAGAGTTTTCGACCGGTATTAGTCTTCGCCGCGCACAGGAGGAAGATCTCGATATATTTGAATCGATCTGGCAAGACTCACTTGGTGAGCTTTCGGATGGGTTAGCAACATTTGATTATTTTGCGGCTGAGGCGAGCTGGGCTGGAGCCCTTGAGTTTGACGGGAAAGTGATTGGCTTCGCATTTAATTCACTTGATGGATCCCCAATCGGTCGGGTTCTTACAGGGGCAATCGCACGTGATCACTGGGGACAAGGCTACGGGAAAGAATTGCTGCATGCTGCACTCTATCAATTGGGTTCTGAAGGCGTCACAAAAGCAATAGTTCGACTACGTCCAGATATCACACAGGCTCTAAAGACCTGTAGTGGACTCGGGATGAGACATCATGCTGGCGGAATTGAATGGCGCCGAAGTACAGATGAAACACAAATACAAGAAGAGATTGAAGCGAGGCGGAAAGCTGGCGTGAAGGCGCGATACGGTAACTGGAGGTAAAAACATTTATGGATATCAAATTAGCAAGCAGAGTTGAACAGTTACCCCCTTATCTATTTGCAAGGATATCTGAGCTCATCGCTCAAAAGCGAAGCGAAGGAGTGGACGTAATATCGCTAGGTATTGGGGACCCAGACATCCCCACACCACAACATATTTTGGATAGTTTGATTGAGGGGGTGGGGAAGCCAGAGCATCACCGCTACCCCGAATCGGATGGCTTGCCTGAATTAAGAGCTGCCATTGCACGCTGGTATAAGAAGCGTCATGACGTTGATTTGGATAGAGACACGGAGATAGTTCCTCTTATTGGTTCTAAAGAAGGTATTGGTCACTTGCCCCTATGTTTACTGGACACAGGAGATGTGTCCTTAATTACAGATCCCGGATATCCCGTTTATGAAATAGGCACAATGTTCGCGGGTGGAGTAAATGTCCGTCTTCCACTGTATGAACAAAATGGGTGGCTTCCGGACTTATCGCAAATTAGTGCTGAGGATGCTAGCAGAGCCAAAATCCTTTGGCTCAATTATCCGAACAATCCCACGGGAGCGGTTGCTGATCTTGAATTCTTCGAAAGAGCAATTGAGTGGGCAAGCGAACATCAGGTAGTAATCGCACATGATTTGGCTTATGCAGATGTGACGTTTGATGGTTATGTCGCTCCATCGATTATGGAAGTTCAGGGCGCACGTGACGTTGCTATAGAATTCAATTCGCTCTCTAAGACTTTCAACATGACAGGTTGGCGAGTTGGGATGGCCGTGGGGAATTCGAAAGTGATTGACGCGTTGACGAGGATTAAAACTAATTTAGATTCTGGTATACCACAGGCTATTCAAGAGATGGCAATCACCGCCTTGGATGACCCAAGAGATTCTATTGAGGCCCATAACGATATATATACCAGTCGCCGTGACCGAACAGTGGCGGTATTGCGGGAGTTGGGTTTGACATTGGACGTCCCAGCGGCGTCACTTTACGTATGGGCTAAATTGCCTGATGGTGAATCCTCCAGTGCTGATTACGCGGGTAGATTAATTGAAGAGACTGGCGTGGTGGTAACACCAGGCGCATCGTATGGTGAGTTCGGCGAAGGTTACATACGTATTTCTTTGACAACACCCGATGACAAATTAGATGAAGCACTGCGTCGTCTGCGAGAATTCGCAACGGGGAGCTGATATCTGTCATGAGTTCATTTTTGACGGTGTATTGATGGGTTCCATTTCACAGAGGAGACCTAAGACAAAAACCCACTCAATAGAAGTTCCGATTGAGAAGGCATATCTTGTGGCTCTTGAAGGTTGGAGCGAATCCGAATCCGGGATGCCCGTCGAGCATTCGTTGCGGGAACTAGGTAGGCTCGTCAGAACAGCTGGAGGCACGGTCGTTGGGCGTGCCACGCAGCGCCGACCGAAACCTCACCCGGCTCATTACATCGGCAAAGGCAAAATAGAAGAAATAGTAGAGTCTCGCTCGATCTTGGACTACACGATGGTAGTGTTTGATGACGAACTCTCGCCCACCCAACAACTGAATCTTGAAAAAGCGTTTGGGGTGAAAGTTCTAGACCGCTCAGCGCTAATATTAGATATCTTTGCTCAACGTGCCAGAACGAAAGAAGCGAGTCTGCAGGTTGAGCTTGCTCAGCATGAATATCTGAAACCCCGGTTACGGGGCCAGTGGCAGCATTTATCTCGTACTGTGGGTGGCCCTGGGAGCGGGAATACAGCAATTGGGACGCGCGGTCCTGGTGAAACACAGTTGGAGACAGATCGTCGACTAATCGACCGTCGGATATCTCGACTCCGAAAAGCCATAACGGGTGTGCGAAAACATCGCATGCTCCAGCGTGAAAGACGCCTGCGAGAAGGGATTCCTGTTGTTGCGCTCGTCGGCTATACAAATGCCGGAAAATCGAGCCTCCTGAAATCCTTGGCAGGGACTGAAGTATTTACGGCCGACGCTCCATTCGCTACTTTGGATCCTCTCACCAGACGGCTAGAGGTGCGTGGACATGGCGGGATATTACTGACCGATACAGTCGGGTTTATGCAAAAGTTACCACCGCAGTTAATATCTGCCTTTCAGACAACTCTTGAAGAATTATCGACAGCATCGTTGTTAGTGCACGTAATCGATGCTGAATCACCCGTCTTCGAAACTCAGATCAGCATTGTGAATGACACTCTCACGAGCCTTGCTCTCACAGATATACCTATGCTTACAGTAGTCAATAAATCAGATTTGCTCTTCGAGAAAAGACAGTATGAATCGCTCGCTCGGGATAATGCTGACTTGCCAATGCTTAACTCTGAATTGGATAAACTCGGACTTAATCTTATTACCTCTAACGAAAATAATGAATTGATATACGTCTCCGCGACGGAGAAATGGGGAATTAACCAGCTACGTAATCGCCTACTATACGAATTTTTTGGCTCTAGCTATGAGGATCCAGATCAAGCCTAAGATCTAGGCTGAACACGAAGCCGATCAGCTGTGGGAGAGTGTAGCCAGTCACGTCCGCGATATTGAACTGCCAAGATCCCTCTTACTTCCCTCAAAATGCCTTCGATGGCCCTCTGTGCTTGCGCTCGATTAGTTTCATCGGAGGAGAGTAACATTTGTATCCATGAATCAGTGATTCGGCCGGCCGGGTTGTTTTTCGAGGTAGCTGCGAGATATTCGGCCATTGGATAGCTTGAGTGTTCCAGCGCGGAGCCGATTCTAAGTATATTGCCAGCTAATTCCCCAGCCATCAATGTAAAGTCCAGAGTATTTTGGTGCGTAATACCAGCGAGCGACTGTGCAGTGCCATTTATGGCGATCCACATATGTTTGATACACCGCTCGATCTCACGCGCGTCGTGGGATCCTGCCTCAGCTTTGAGCCGATCGAACCTGCGCAGCGGGTCGTGAATCGAAGTTGAAAGTGGGATATGCCATCGCGCCTCCATCGCGGTGCGAGATTGTGTGGGAATGCTTGTCAAGATTTTAGAAGCGGCGTCATCTCGAAGAATCGTTACGTGGGTCAGGGGCGAATCTGGATACACAACTGAAGGACCATATTGCTGAACGACTGCCCGGCCTGACTGTAGATCCGTCCTAATATTGTCGGGCGCCCACCGCAACGTTTCTCGTTCCAGAACAAGCCAATACGTAGCCGCAATTGTATCGTTTATGAGGTCGAGATCACGCTGTTGACGTGTAGGCGTGACCAGCAGCAACGTCATCCGATCACGTATCTCATCCCACTGTTGATTATTTACGAGTTCCTTGCCCCAGTCAGTCAAGGTTTCGAAATATGGTGACGCTGTGTGGTCCTCAGAGTGTGTTGGCTGGGTCATTCTTACCTGGCGTCCGCTAGCTTTCCGAGATCTCTCCGAGCTCGTCTAGTGCTTGCTTTACTTCCTCAGCATTGCTGAACTGAACACCTTCGCGTAGGGCATCAAATCCATCAACTATGTCATCATCGATGTCATTCGCGTAACAGATGTCGAGGAAATCTGACCGGGTCGGAGTGGCTTCAGGCGCCACTTTAAAAATGTGTTCGACGATTTCAGCGTAACCGCTCCATGGGGCTGGCATTCTATCTTTCCTCCAAACTAATTAACACTAAATATGAAAGTCAATGGTCATGGTAACTTTAACGACTGTTATGAAGGTAAAAACTGCAAATATCAATGTCACGGATAGTTCGTGGAGTGACAGACAGATACAATTTAACAGTGAAAGAATTATTTTCCGGTTGGCGCTACGCGTGGAGTAACTTCCTATCGAATTGGCAATTCCTTTCGGTGGTGGGTGTAGGCGTTCTTGTAGCAAGTATTCTCCTGGCCGTCGGACCTATCTACGCCAGCGCAATGACTGATCTCGGCCTGCGGTACAGGCTCAATACGGGCCTTGAGACTACTCGCGAACAAATAGCCCGCAGTGATACTTATCTTCTACAAATCAATGACGCTGCTGATAGTGCCATGCGTGACACGATTGATGTGATTACCGCTGAGCGTATAGGTTGGTTGGGAACAGACGAGGAGGTAATTACTACTGAACGAAGTACAAGATTATTTCTGACATTTCCAGAGTATCCACTACTTGCCGATCCATTTGCCGATTCCGATACTTCTATTGATAACGAAAAAACAATAAAAGAAAAGCGTCCTGATGGCATCACTATCTATGAAGACAGGTCATACAGTCGTATCGGGCCGCTCACGGTAACCGAACGAATAGGTGGAGAGCCGGTTAGGCAACCATGGGGAGCCTTTCTTCATACAATATCTAGCTTGAAAGAACATGCTGACCTCGTAGAAGGAGACTGGCCTTCAGTGGAGGAGGGCAGGACATCTGAATTTGTGCTCCCTTACGGCTGGAATGTGCACATTGCTATTGGTGACAAAGTTCAACTCACGGTGGATCAGATTCTTACAGACTGCGCCCCAGTGCCCATGTCCGAAGATGCTAACGCTGCAGCTGACGAAGCGAGATGTGTGCCACATATGTTCGGCAGATCATCAATGGAAGCTGAGCTGGTGGGATTCATTCAATTAAAAGAGCCAGATGATTTACGGTGGGAGTTTATTCAGGGTGAACTTGAAGTGCCTGCGACTCCGTTAATTCCTCTACCTTCGGATAAGGATACAGAGCAGCCTGAACTCGATCCTCGACTGGGCCGTGCAATGACAGGGTCAGGGCAGATGCCTCTCCTCATGCCAGAGGAACAGTTCTTTGGCCCGTTTGCTGCTGGGCTAGCAGAAACCCGCACAGTGCATCGTTCCGGCGTGGTGATCGATGCATCTCGGATAGGAGTAGCCGATGTCCAATACGCGATTGATGATATGCAACAGCTTGATTTAGATATACGAGATTCCCTGGGTGCTGTTTCTGTCGTACGTACGAAGGCGTCATCGATCCTCAGTAACTTTTTGAACCAAACTTCTTTTTCGGCAGTACCACTTCTGATAATACTGATGCAAGTGGTTGGCATAGTCGTGTATTACGTGCTCATGACCTCCTCTAATTTGCTTGATCGTCAGGTAGAGGCCTACGGCGTATTCAGGAGCAGGGGAGCCACAATAATTCAGCTGACAGGATTTGGATTATTCCAGGCGATGTTCTTGGCGATACCCGCTGCTCTGATTGCCCCTTGGGCCGCAGTGTGGGTTGTAGGAATTCTGGGTATTACACCGGCATTTGAGGCACTGACTGGCGGCGATTTTTTGCCGAGCGATATATCTCGTCAAGCCTATTTATTCGGCATACTCGGGGCAGCCCTTGCAACCGCAGGAATTATGATACCGACAATTTTACAGATACGACGGAACATCATAGACGTGCGGAGCGACGCAAGTCGACCTGATCGCCCATCATTTTTTCAGAGATATCTGCTCGACTTCGCCTTGTTGGGTATCGCCGGATTGCTTCTCTGGCAGATCGACCAACGGGGTACTGTTTATGACCCAGATTCAGTCGGTGGCTGGTCCAGCGATCCTGTTCTACTGATGGCACCGATGGTTATAATTTTTGCTATTGCAGGGATACTGCTACGAATCTATCCGCTTCTAATACGCACGGTCGCTACTGTGTTAATGAGTATGCGGTCTTTGACTGCGTCAATTGGCCTGAGGCGTGCAGGCCGGGCACCAGGAGCCTACGCACGGCTCATGCTCCTCCTCCTGATGGCGATTGCTGTAGGTACGTTCGCCGCTTCATACGGAGCGACAGTTGAGCGTTCATTGGATGAGCGGCAGAGATACTTGGCCGGGATTGACTTCCGGGGAGTACTGGTCGATCCTGGCCGATTGACAGATAAGGAATCGATAGAGAGTCTAGTCGGCCGGGATGAAATTTCGGACGCTGCATTTGTTAACCGAGAATATTTCAAGACGCCCACCGGTATTGACGTTCCCGTATTAGGGATCGACCCGATCTTTGCATCTCAAAACGTATGGTGGCGGAGCGATTTCGCACTCGGGACATTTGCCGAAGTCATGCGTCCACTAATTTCTAACTTAGAGATTCGTGATGGATTGCTGCTGCCGGATAATGCACGTGTGCTGACTCTTGAGATGTTTCCGATGAATACAGATGACAGTAGTAATAGCAGTAATAGCAGTAATAGCAGTAAAACTAATTTATATGGTGTGACAACAAAAAGTAGTTTGACTCCGACAAATAGGAGCTTGACTCCTGCTTCACGCGTATCGTTTACAGCCGTTTTTCAGGGGAGTTCCGGGAAAACCATGAGTGCCGTTCTCGAAATGCCCAAGGATATTTCAGGCTGGGTAGAAGCAAAATCTGTAATCCCCGAGCAGCTAACTCATCCTGTCAGTTTACTGGGTGTGAAGGCTACAGACCGTGTGGGGCAAAGTTTGAGATCGGAAGGCAAAGTCCTTATCGATGATCTTTCGGTAATATTTGATGACGGTAGTGGGGCAGTGGTTGAAGACTTTGAAGAGTCCTCTAGATGGTTGATATATTCAGCGGCTGGTGTTGAAGATGAACTAGTGCTTGGCGTTGACCCGGATTCAGAGAGCAGTGACATGGTAATGGCCTGGAGTCTTCCAGCTGCGGTATCACCATCATCTCGAGTTATTGCTCCGCTGTCTGGCGACTCTGTGCCCGTGCCTGTTGTTATGAATCCGTTGGCAATGGGTTATTTCGGATTGGTTGGAGTAGGTTCATTAACTACCATGAGCCTTGAAGGTTACTCAGTTCCAGTGGTACTCGTGGGCGTGGTGGATTATTTTCCTACGTTGGACCCAGCTGCTGGCTTCGTCGTCACAGATATCAATCACTTGCACTCGCTAGGGGCTTTGTTTCAGGTCAGCAGATTGAAACAATCTAATGAATTATGGCTGAATTTCCAACCATCTCTGAGTCCTGAACGAGAGGCCGGAGTGGTAAGCGAACTATCTGAGTTTGATGCAGAATTACCTCTCGGCGATACTATTCACCTCACTGAGCTACTTGACCGAACTAATGCAGATCCCACACTCAAAGTGAGTGGTTCAGGTCTTTTGGCAATAGCGTTCATCGCCGTCCTGGGCCTGGCATCGCTAGGATTTTTAGTCTCGATGACGATCGATATTTGGAAGCGAACATTAGAATTCGCGATCCTGAGGGCTTTGGGTACGTCGAAATACACAATATTACGTGCTCTTTTGTTTGAATGGCTAATCGTGTTCGTTTTGGGCGCAGGTCTGGGTGTACTGTTAGGTCGATTTGTGTCAGAACTAATGATGTCATTTCTAGAAGTGACTGAGGTAGGGACGCCAGTGTTGCCGCCATTTGAGTTACTTACTGATTGGCTGGTACTTTCCGTAGCTATAGGGTTCCTCTTTGTGATAATGATCCTGGGGCTGGTAATTTCGTGGCTACGAGGTATGAGTCGTGCCGACGGCACCGAATTGCGAATCACGCAGTAGTATGGCCACAAGACAGATTTCCTGACGTGTCTTATTGGTGGAGACGGGGGAGAATCGAACTCCCCGTCCAGATTATGCCGCAAGAC
>CAXGQC010000022.1:0-21105 GCA_964011795.1 uncultured bacterium
TCTTTGGTTAGTGATGATCGCCATCTTCACCGACTCGATCTTGATGAGGTATCTACGTCTTTACCAGTCGTCGTCTCTCATATCTCAGGACATCTTACGTACGCTAATAGTGCCGCACTAAAGGCTGCCGGAGTCAATGCTGACTCGCCCGATCCCGAGGGTGGGGTCATCGATCGCGATGAGAGTGGTAACCCAACTGGGGTTTTCTACGAGTCAGCAGGTGGACTTGTGCAGCGCTTAGTCCCCCCACCTAGCCTCGAAGATGCTGTCGCTGGACTCGAGTGGGCCTCACAACGACTTCTACAGGTAGGGGTCACTTCCCTCCATGATGTTGGAAGCGGGCGAAATCATGAGGCTACCTTCGAGGCCTATAAGGTAGCGACCGATGAGGGTAAGTTTCCGGTTCGAACGTATTTAGCAGCAGCTTATTCGGCTTGGGCAGCACGGTATGGAGAACTAGAAGCCGTTCCCATGCTGGCAAAAACCGGCTTGCGAAGTGGATTCGGGTCGGATCACCTTAAGGCCGGAATACTAAAGATTATTCATGACGGATCTCTTCAGGGACATTCCGGCGCTGTAACTGAGGGCTACCACGACCATCCGCATGAGACTGGTATCCAAATCTGGAGCCAAGACACTATCGATACAGTCGTGGAGCAAGCACTCCTGAGTGGATGGCAGGTTGGTACGCACGGCAACGGCGACCGAGCTATTGACTCTATCTTAGATGCCTACGAAAGAGCCTTAAGTAAACATCCGACGAACGATCATCGCTTTCGGGTGGAGCACTGCCAGACTGTGAGAGAGGATCAACTTGATCGAATGGCGGACCTTGGAGTCGCTGCCTCATTCTTTAACCTACATGTCTATTACTGGGGCGATCGTCATAGAGATAGATTTCTTGGACCCGAACGTGGTCACCGTATTTCACCTCTCAGATCGGCACAGGATCGAGGCATTCTATTCGGATGCCATTCTGACTGGTGGGTCACACCTGTGGACCCGTTGTTCAACGTACATGTCGCTGCCAATCGCAGCACTAGAGACGGCCATATTCTAGGAGAGGATCTCACGATCTCTGCGGATAGCGCACTGCGCTCGATGACAATTGATTCGGCAAAACTTGGCTTTGAAGAGGAAAGCAAGGGCAGTATCACAGTGGGGAAACTCGGGGACTTGGTCGTCTTATCTGATGACCCAGTCTCGGTGCAATCGACCAAAATAGACACCATTGAGGTCGAACAGACCATCATCGGCGGAAATCTACTCTACGACCGGTCGACAGGTGACACTTCTAGGCGCGATGAGAGAAATCTCCGAGACCCAAATAACCCAGAGGCCTACCGCTAGGTATTCATTCCCCATCATTTGGGTCAGCCACATAATATCTATTGTGCCGTGTGGATTCGGGTCGGTTCAGTGGGGCCTGAGGGTTCTGCTCAGTACGCGAATGAGGATTATCGTAACCCACACCGTAGCCCAATTCCCTCATTAGCTCCGTCGGCGCATTACGGAGGTGCATCGGCACCTCATCATGTCGTGTCATATAGACATCTTCTTTAGCAGAATTGTATGCCTGATAGGCGCTATTAGACTTATCCGCGCGCGCAAGATAAATCGTAGTCTCGGATAGCGGTAGTCTCGCTTCCGGCATCCCAATAAAATGTACCGCTTGCTGAGTCGACACTGCGAGAGTGAGTGCCAAAGGATCGGCAAGACCAACATCCTCACTCGCAAAAATAATCATTCGTCGGGCAATAAATAACGGATCTTCCCCTGCTTCGAGCATCCTGGCGAGCCAATACAGCGAACTGTCGATATCCGAGTCACGGAGCGATTTGATATACGCAGATATAGTATCGAAGTGATAATCCCCTTGCCGGTCGTATCGCATTGTTGGTTGTTGAATAGCGCGTTGAATGTCATCACGTGACACTGGCGTTACCGTCGCCGTTTCTACTCCATTTTGAGCGATGGATGCTGCTGCTTCTAATGTATTCAAACCAACCCGAGCATCCCCAGCTGCGTAGCTTGCCAGCAGTTTCAGGTCGTCCGGAGCAATTGTGACTGTTTTATTAAGTCCATGAGGGCTTGCTATGGCACTGGCAAGAATATCCGCAATATCGGATTCATTAAGACCATTCAACTGGAATACCCTACATCGAGATAGCAGTGGTGATACCAAATAGAATGAAGGATTTTCAGTCGTGGCACCCAATAACGTAATTGCGCCAGATTCTACATGTGGCAGCAAGCCATCCTGCTGCGCACGGTTAAAACGATGTAGTTCGTCAATAAAGAGAATTGTGCGATGCCCCCCCGACTTAATACGAGTCTCGGCGTGGGAGATTTCGGTACGGAGGTCTGCAAGGTTGTTTATCACTGCCGATAATGTCACAAAATGGGCAGCCGTAGAAGACGCAATGATCGAGGCTAGCGTAGTCTTACCTGATCCCGGCGGTCCCCAAAGAATCATCGATTGCTTTCCACCCTGCTGGATAAAGTCAGAAAGTGGCCCCCCAGTCTCAAGCAATGCTTCATGCCCGAATACATGGTCAATGCTGGTTGGACGCATGCGTGCTGCCAATGGGACGTTAGGGTTCTGACGGACAAGCTCTTCCCCGTCGAACATGCCTGCCTGCAGTCCAGGAGGAATATCGGAACGGTTGTTTGACTGACTCATGGATAGAGAATATTCGTTCAGAACGGGTCGTGGGGATAAATACCTATCCTATAAAATAATGCCTTGATCTTTTAGTGCAACAATCGTCTCCCAGCCATACCCTAATTCATCAGACAGTATCAGCTCGGTGTGCGCTCCGAGTTGCGGAGCAGGACCCTGTGGTGCCCAATTAGTTTCACTGAAATCGATTGGTGAAGCCACCATTTGCACGGTCCCACCAGCTCCATCCGGCACGTCGATTAATCCGCCCGAGCCCACGAAACTCTCGTCCATGAGTACGTCCTCTATCTCCTGCAATGGTGCCCACCAAATGTCATTAGCCTCAAATACGGTTGCCCACTCTAAGAGTGATTTTTTACTTAACACGTCGTCTAGTAAAGATGTCAATTCAGCACAATTAGTAGCACGTCTGGATGAGTCCACGAAGCGTAAGTCCTCGCCCCATTCGCTCTGACCAATTACATTGACGAACCGAGTCCAAAAGCGGTCACTTTCAAGCATCAGGAGCCAAATCCACCTGCCTTCTGCTGTCTTATACGGGTTCATCAATGGGTTCTTTTGAGCCGACCGTGGTGTCATGGTTGGCTTCGCCCCAGTCCGTATAGCTAGATTCATGTCCTGACCAAGCTGATAGGCCGCGGTCCGAGTCAAAGAGGTCGACAAGAATTGTCCTTCAGCAAGACCACGCTCTCGTGCATACAATGCAGCAGCTATCCCTCCGGCCATATTTGCACCCGTAGCATGATCGCCCATTGCCCCTCTGGGTGTGGTCGGAGTGCCGTCTTCTTGCTTCAATAGCGCAGCAAATCCTGACCGTGCCCAGAAGGCTCCAACGTCGAATGTTGGCCTGTCAGCATCTGGTGTATCCAATCCAAAGCCACTTACGTGGGCGTAGATCAACCGTTTGTTAATTGCTCGCAGGCTTTCATAATCAAAGCCCAGTCGGGATAATCCGGCGTACCGGATATTACTAAAAAACACGTCAGCTGAACGTACTAGTTCGTAGCCGATATCACGTCCTGAGTTGTGTGCTAAATCCACCGCGATGCCACGCTTACCTCGGTTGTCGAGCTCGAAACCTGATGGCAATGACTGCTGTTCCCCGATATAGCTCAGTCCACGAAGCGGATCTCCCATCAATGGCTCGATTTTAATGACATCAGCTCCCCAGTCACTCAGGATGCCACCAATGGCCGGGCCCGCAAACCATACAGCCAGCTCAACTACGCGAACACCTTGCAACGGTCCTGTCATAACATTGCCCCACACTTACGGCGAGTATATTCGGTCGATGAATTGACATGGTTATGCCTTGGGGAGAAGCAGTTATGAATATTGGCTTTCGAATCACCCGAACCTTCTCCGGTTGCGTACTATTTGGGATAGGCATTGCGCTTCTGCTGGAGTCAAATCTCGGTGCTGGGCCTTGGGACATCTTTCACGAAGGTTTAGCGCATCACTTCGATTATTACGTCTACTTCGGAACCTACCATATCGACATCGGCTCTGTGGGACTAATCAGTATCATTGCAGGATGCACGCTGCTATTGGTCTGGCCTCTACTGGGAGAGACCCCTGGCATCGGCACAGTGATCAACATGTCGATCACTGGTATCACAGTTGATCTAGTCATGTGGTTAGTAAATGAGCCAACTGCCCTTCTATGGAGAATACTCTTTGCTGCGACAGCACCAGTGGTGATAGCACTCGGTACAGTGCTATATATCGGAGCAGGACTTGGACCTGGCCCGCGGGATGGACTGATGACTGGCCTTGTCAATAAAGGTGTTCCCGTATTTATCGGCAGGACCACAATCGAACTCACTGTCATAATTGCTGGGTTCCTTTTGGGAGGGACTGTCGGACTAGGAACTATATGGTTCGCTCTGACAATCGGGCCACTCGTTGATTGGTTCAATCGTCAATTGCCATTTTCAACGGAGCTCCTGCGAGTGAACTCTCCGTCGATTGAGAGATAACAATCTATCTATGGGAGGCTATATGGACTGCGGCGGTCATTCCGTCAGCGGCGGAACCTAGCAGCATTCCTGTTGTGCCTTGGCGAATATCTCCCACCGCATATAAGCCCTTTTGTCCCACACACATGTTTAAGTCAACTCGCACATGTCCCTGCGGGTCGACTTCACCAAGCTCATCGAGTATTCCCGTCTGTGGGTCAACGCCAACATATACGAATATCCCGCTGGCGTCGATCAACTCTGATTGGCCACCATCTACATGAAATCTCACTGACTGTATCTCTGACTCTCCGATAAGTTCGGACACCTCTGCATTTGGTTGGAAAGTAATGTTTGGACAGTTGCGCACTTTTTCTAAAGTCACGACTGAACCGGTCGGTTTATCGCCACGATGAATAATCGCAATAGAATCAACTATGTCGGATAGGACCAGAGCCTCATCAAGCGCTGCATCTCCTCCGCCTGCAATCACGACTTTCTCGTTACGGAAAAAATCTCCGTCACAGGTCGCGCAGTAAGATACGCCATGTCCATGGAATTTCTCTTCCCCTGAAATACCGAGCTTTCGAGGCCGAGAGCCTGTAGCGATGATTACATTTTCTGTCTCTAATACTCCGAAATCTCCGTCGAGTTGCCAATCTCCACTCTCGCAAGCAGAGATGCTATCAACTGTCCCGAACTGCAAGTTAGTGCCCGCCGTCATCGCTTGGGCCGCCACTGCAGGGCCAAGCTCAAATCCAGTGATCCCATCCGGAAACCCAGGAAAATTCTGGACTGAATCTACATTAATTAAAACACCACCGGATGCCCCTTGATTGTCAATCAGTGTGGCATTGAGTCCTGCTCGAGAAGCAAATATTCCAGCTGTAAGACCGGCGATACCGCCACCTACGATAACCAGATCAGGGTTCATTTCTAACCACTCTAATTCGAGCCCAGGAGAATATTGACCCCCTGCTGATAAGCATCCGCAGCTCTCACTCGGAGTTCTTCATCGCTACGACTACCAATTGGATGAGCAACCAAAGCGTATTGAAATTCAGGAATCCCCATCGCTTGGGCTGTCGCTTTACTTGTCGGCTCAAACGGTGTCGTACAAATGGTCAGGGCCGGTATGAGCAACTTCTCGAAGGTGATCCCGTCGTGCACACTGCACGTACTACACGAGCCTCAGTCACCTACTGCAGTAATCATAAAGTCGACATCTGCCTTAGTAACAGCATCCACAAGGTCATCAGGACACGGGCGTGAAGCATCACGCTTGTTGAGTTCCAGTACTACAGCACCACCATGTCGCTCTATGAACAAGTCTGCAGTAAAACGAAGTAGCACATCGGCATTATGTTTGCCATTGGAGAGCAACCCGATTTTAAGATTTTCCAGTGATGTGAACCGGGGAGCCAAGCTACCCGTATCCCTTTGCTGATCATCGATGACCGGGCTGTATAACTGGGTTGTCATCTGTGAATTCCTTTCTTTCAGACTATCTCATACTGCATAAGTGAATTTCGACCTCGACTCCAAGAAGGAAGGAAGGACGAATGGGCACCTGCGTCACCTCCACCAACAAATACGAGTATGTCGTCAGGACTGAGCCCTCGGTGATATCTGTCTGCAAGCCCATCTGATCCAGCGACCGGTGCCTCATATTGTTCTCGCACAGAGTCTGAGTCCCAGGGACGTCCAACTCGCTCGAGATCCTTATTTAAACGCCATGCATTCTCAAACAGGAACTCCTGCACTCTGCGTCTAGTCCATGATTCATCAGCTGCGACGATCTCAGCTGTCTCAGGTGAAAGCACCACAATCGATTGTCCGTGAGTCAATGAGTCAAGGCAGGACATTGAGTCCGCCACGGTGAGTAACGCTTGTTCGGGTGTCGCCGCAAAATGATTTTCGACATTGTGAAAGCCACCCGCAGCGAACACGACGACAATTGAATCTTCCGGGTGTCCAAACTCAACATTTAGACCTGGCCAAGGGCTTTTCTCGATGCGCTCAGGTACGCAGAGAGTATATTTCCCTGGATTTCCCTGAGTAGAGCGATCAGTGACGTTCGGTTGCATATGAAACACATTCATATGGATGAGCCTGATTGCACGGCCGATCACTGCATTAGCTCGATTGCCAGATCCAAATAAATTCCCGCTCGCATTCATCTCTAACTGCTCTGTGATCGGACCACTAACTACCACCATATGGGCCGCACCGCCCGTACTCGCAGTAGATCCGTGATAATTGAACCCCGGTTTTGACATTGCCCGCAGTGCTGCCACAACCACAGGGAAGTGTTCTGGCAGACACCCGGCCATCACACTGTTCGCCGCAGCTGCATGGGCAGTACACGTTCGCTTGGTTGTTAGATGTTCTCCCACCGGTTCAGTCGGATTGTAGCCGTTATCAGTCAACATCTTGTCCACCAGTTCTGTGGTCGGCGGAACTACTGGAAGCCCATCTGTCCATCCAGCCTCATAGCAATATTCAATAGCCGATAACGGATCTTCGAGTGAAATTGGTGTGTTACGAGAATCAGCTGTAGTACTCATCTAGTTCTCCAAAAATTCGACCCAGTTGCCGTCCGGGTCCTCAACCATAGATATCCGGACTCCAGGTCGAATTTCAGTCGCTGGAACTGGAATCGAGTAACCAGCATCAGCACACTCTTGGGTTATCTCATCCAGATTGCTGACGGAGATCGTCCAATATCGGTAGCCAGTGGCACCCTTGATTCCACCAGGTGCTGCAACTTCATCCAGTCCCTCTTCATGATGAAGGATTTTGATGAGACTATCTCCACACCAAAGTCGATACATAACTCTGCCGGGGGTCTCAAGAGTTCCCTCGAACCTAAATCCCAGTAGGTCACGGTAAAAACTCAACATTTCTTCCGGATTATTGGTAACGATACCAACATCAACAGCTGTCTTCTTCAGTGCAACACCCATTCAGCAGTCCTTATTATGTTATTAAGCGAACACATGGTTAACTCGAGCGTCACCGGCGGTGACCATGGCTCGTATAGTATCAAAAGAATGCTGTAGTATCGCAGCAATGAAACCCTCGTCACCACATGACAGAATTCCCGTACTAATCGACTGCGATCCCGGAATCGACGATGCCTTAGCACTAATGGTAGCCGCTAAATATACCGCTATCGCAGGCATCACAACGGTGGCTGGCAATGTTCCAATTGAGCACACTACGAATAACGCCTTATCCCTGTGCGAACTGCTGGATTTGAGGGTGCCGGTGCATCAAGGAGCTGCGGGACCGCTAGAGGGAGACCGCGTCACAGCCGAACATGTCCACGGTGACACCGGTCTCGGCGATCTTCATCTGTCCCAACCCACTACACAGATTAGGACAGATGATGCCGTCACATTTTTGAATCAACATTTCCTTCGTAATCCAGGAACCCGACTGATCACACTGGGGCCGCTGACCAATGTCGCGCTGCTACTCAGGCAGCACCCGCAAGTCGCTGAATGTATAGGTGGCATCACATTCATGGGTGGAAGCGCTTTCGGTTCCGGTAATGTGACGGCCTCTGCAGAATTCAATATTTTTGCCGACCCGGAGGCTGCAGACATCGTGTTTAAGTCTACGGTACCACTCGAGATGGTCGGCCTGAATCTAACCCATCAGGTCCTGATGGGAGAGCAGCATGGAGCACTTCTGGACAAAACAAATCCCATAAGTTCAGCAGCTATCACTCTGTTACAGTCGTATCAGCATTTAATCGCCTCTGATTCTGGCGTTTTCAATGTTCCGATGCATGATCCGTGCGCTGTCCTGGCGGTTTCTCACAGACAACTGTTCGGATTTAAATCGCGCCACGTAATGGTCGAAATACAAGGCGCTCTAACCCGAGGACAAACAGTGGTGGACGAACGCCGCACCAGCCCTGAGGCAAACATGGATGTTGGTTACGATGTTGATGTCGACTCGGCTATCACTGCGATCCAATTTGCCTTGAGTTAGTCCAATCCAGAAAAGTGTGTTAGCGTTTCGTCAATTGACTACACAATTGGACATATTAATTTGACAATCTCCTCTGAGCCTGACGCAGATACAAGCAGTCCTATCGCGCGAGTGCTCGCTCTCCCGTCCTTTCGTATATTTTGGATCGCACAATTCGTAATTCTACTCGTGAACGGTGCGGTACGATTCGCTTTTCTTTGGCATGCGCCAAATATCGGCGACGTAACTTGGAGTGTGCCACTTTTAGGATTCACTACAGCAGCTCCTGGATTTCTGTTTGCTCTTCCTGCCGGAGCAATTGCAGATCGGACCAATCATCGGATCTATTGTGTTGTTCTAAGCGGTATCACCGCCGCCCTATTACTCATAACCGGCCTTCTGTTGCTTGCCGACAGCCTCAGCTTGTATCCAGCTGTGATTATGTCGTTATGTCTCGGAGCGGCTGGTGCCGCGTCGATGCCAGTATTCCAGGCAATGGTGCCCCGAATTGTGCCACCAGAACTCTTGTCTTCCGGCGTCGCAATTCAGAACTTAGGAATGATGGCGAGCATGATAATTGGAGCAATCCTGGGTGGAGGCCTCATCGAAACAGTCGGTAGTGGCCCGGCTTTTTGCTCTTGGGCTCTCTTAGTGGGAATCAGTGGGTTGCTCTTCGTCCTAATGCGTTACGACCTTGGAGCCCGCTCGGAAACCACACAGCTATTCTCACAAATGATCCCTGATATCGGTTCAGGCATCCGATATTGCTTTGCTAACGAGCCGCTGCGGAGCCTGACCATCGCCGGATTCATCACCGGTATAGGTGGCGGAGCTTACGGAACTTTGACTCCAGAGATCGGCCGAGATCAACTCGGGCTCAACGCCGCAAGCACTTCTCTAATGTTCGGACTTATGTCCGCTGGGATGATCGTCTCGACGTTGTACATCGCGAATAAAAAGAATTTCACCAGCAAGGGTCGTTTCTTCCTCTTCGCGATAAACTGCTTTGGTCCGGGATTGATGTTCATCGGCTACTCAGAATTAGCTCTGCTTACTCTCATATTTCTACCAATATGGGGGCTTTGTGGAGGCATTTTGATGACAACGCAGCGAACGTTGTTACAGGAAAATACGTCACCTGACTTCATGGCACGTGTAATGGGCATGAATGTGTTTACCATGGCTGGAATGGCCCCGTTATCGTCTCTGATCATATGGATACTGAGAAATTTCCTGTCCGCAGGAGGAACCCTCTCGGCCTTCGGTTTTGTGGTTATGTGCTCAGCCTTATTCTTAGCGTTCACGCGAAGATCTCTCTGGCAGAAAGCTCTCTGAATCAACACTCAGTCTTCCCGCCCTACTTCGCTCCCAAATAACTGAGATTCAATTTTATAAGGTAATATCGAACTACAGATGTATGGACCACCCTCAATTGGGTAGCCAGAAATGAGACCACTATGCTGATTATTCTTATTGCGGTAGTTGTAGCAATCCTTTTACTATCGCTTATATTTTTCGCGTTCATTTATAAGCGATGTCCATCCGACAAGATACTCGTGGTTTATGGGATGATCGGTGGATCTGAATCAGCCCTCTGTATACATGGTGGTGGAAAACTTGTCTGGCCGATCATCCAAGACTACCAATATCTAGACCTGACACCACTGCCTATTGAAATCAGATTAGAGGGTGCCTTGTCCCAACAGAACATCAGGGTTAACACTCCTGCAACGTTCACCGTTGGTATATCCACTGAACAAGCGGTTATACAAAATGCCGCCGAACGTTTGCTCGCGCTTCGCCTCGAAGAAATTGAAGAACTTGCTAGGGATATTATTTTCGGTCAAATGAGAGTCGTGATAGCTACCATGCCTATCGAACAAATCAATACCGATCGAGAACAGCTTGTCGATAACATCACCGAATCTGTGGAGGTTGAACTACAAAAAGTAGGACTCAGGCTCATCAACGTCAACATTCAGGATGTAACTGATGAGTCAGGATACATTGACGCCCTCGGGCAAGAGGCAGCCGCCCGTGCGGTGAATGACGCAAAAGTCCAGGTTGCCCAAAGACAAAGAGACGGTGAAATCGGTGCGGCCGAAGCGCAGCGAGAGCAGCGTGTACAGGTCGCTGCAGCAAACGCAACGGCAACGGAGGGTGAAAACACTGCCCAAGTAACTATCGCTAATTCAGACTCTAACAGAAGACAGTCAGAAGCAGAGGCAGAGCGCGCCGCAACTGCCGCTGAAAGAGTAACGACTGCTAGAGCTGAAGAAGAAGCATATAAAGCTGAAGAGATCGCTGAAAAGCAACGGGCGGATCGTGAAAAAGCCAGCCAGTATGCGGATATAGTTGTTCCGGCTGAGATCGAGCGAGAGAAGGTAAGAACGCTCGCGGATGCTGAGGCCGATCGTATTCGGAGAATCGCCCAAGGTGAGGCTGATGGCCAACTCTCTATCATGGAAGCGGAAGCCCTCGGTCTTTTGGCACAGCTGACAAAACGTGCTGAAGGTATTGGCGAAATGGTCGCTAATGCCGGAGGAACCCCTGAACTCGCTTCTCTGTTGATGGTCACGGAACAACTACCAAAGCTGGTAGAGGAACAGGTCAAAGCCATATCCAACCTGAAAATCGATCAAGTTACCGTGTGGGATCCTGCAGGTGGCAAATCAGGTGGCAACAATTCGACAGCCAATTTCCTTTCAAGCCTGGCCGGATCGCTGCCTCCACTTCATAAACTGACTGAGAACGTAGGGATTAAGCTCCCTGAGTTTTTAGGATCCATCGCTGAGGATGGTCAGGAAACGGAGAGTCAGGCGCCTAGTACAGAGCTGGTAAATATCATCCACGCTATCAACAGTCGGCTTGATCAAATCGAATCTAGTAGTTCAGATAACGCGGATACCGACGAGCCAGAGTAAGAACAGCCTATCCGAACTCATCGGTATCGTATTCAGCCCATAAAACCGGATTCGTCGGATCAAACTGAGTTAAAGTTGCCGGTGAGTCTACTCTGCCACCTGCTCTTCGACCAAGCCCGACAGTAGATGTGTGCTCATCGCCGAGGTCGATCCGGCAGGCATCAATCAGACTAGTTAATTTTTCAACTATCTCTGGGTGTGATTCAGCAACATTCGTTCTCTCACTCGCATCAGTTTCCAAATCGTATAACTCGACCACTGTTGTACTTGTGATTTTTCTCGAGGGCAGCTCACGCTCGGTGGTTACCACATGCAGCTTCCATTTACCACTACGCACGGCACACAGAATGTCATTGAAGTAATAAAAAAATGAGTCACGCGAGGACTTCGCTTCTGGCTCCAGTAACAGTGAGCTCAGATCTTGACCGTCAATAACATTCGGACTCTGAAGCTCACAGCCAGCAATTGACGCGATTGTTGGGAGAAAATCTAATGAACTGATTAGTTCACGGCTGGTCTGATTAGGTTCAATATGTCCGGCCCATCGGACGATGAGTGGGAGTCGCATCCCTCCTTCCCATGTAGTCATTTTGGTACCTCTCAGATTGCCATTACTCCCTCCCAAATCAGCGCGAGAGCCATTGTCGGATGTAAAAATCACTAGTGTATTCTTATCTAAACCGAGAGTCTCAAGTTCATGCATGAGGACACCGAGAGACCAATCAATAGCTTCGACAGCAGCACCGTAACGGCCATTCTTTGCCGAATCAACAAATCGGCGCGATACCAGAATCGGGCGATGGACATGCATATGGGCAAAATACAGGAAGAATGGACCATCCTGATTATCACGAATAAATCGGACGGCTTCCTCGGTGTAACGCTCAGTGAGACCTTCTTGCGACGGCTGTTCCTGTATGACGTCGGTATCACGTAAAAGCGGGAGTGGAGGAAATGCCTTCCGGCCGTCATCGGACAATTCGTTATGCAACTGGCGGCCCATGTCGTTGCTGTAGGGAACTCCATAATAGTGGTCAAAGCCATGCTCCGTTGGTAAGAATTCAGGCTGATCACCCAAATGCCACTTACCAACGATTTGTGTCGCATAACCGTTTCGACTCAGAGTTGAGGAGAGCGTCTCCTCTGAAGAGCTCAGGCCTACTGCTGAACCAGGGCGCAGTACGTTGGACATTCCCACCCTTTGGGGATAACACCCTGTCAGCATCGCTGCTCGTGAAGGAGAACAGACTGGTGAGGCCATATAAAAATCAGTGAACCTGATCCCATCGTTAGCTAACCGATCTATATAAGGAGTTGAATTTACTTGAGACCCATAACAAGCCAGATCCCCGTATCCCAGGTCGTCGCAATTGATCAATATGATATTCGGTCTCATGTCTGGTTTTACCATGTCGGGGCCCCTCTTCAAGTGATGTTCGAATTAGACGTTATGATAACAATCAGCCTGCCGAGAGGCTTAACCAACAAGCGTAGATGAGGGAAATATATGAATAATATCCATGTAGAGCAGGACAATGAAGCAACGGTCATTACCCTAAGTCGACCTGAGCGCCTGAATTCACTCTCCCACGAACTGATCGATGAATTACTCGATGCACTTGAGGAAATAGAAAATGATGACAACTGTCGGGTACTCGTCATCCAGGGTGAGGGGCGTGCATTTTGTGCAGGTGATGATCTCAAAGGAATGGGCGAAATACCTGATGGCCGCTGGAGGGATCGAAAACCTGTTCGTCGGTTTAATGTCCTCCCGCAGCAAAAGCTCATCGCCTCATTGCGGGATTTTCCGAAGCCGATAGTAGCAAAGCTACACGGGTATGCACTCGGAATGGGATTAGATATGGCGCTCGCCTGTGACATAAGAATCTGTGCGGATGACACTGAACTAGGGGACCCACGAGCCACTCGAGCGCTCTACGCAGCAACAGGAATGCATTATCAGCTGCCAAGAATAGTCGGTTATGGACGGGCTATGGAGATGATGCTTCTTGCTGAAAAGATTGATGGCCAGGAAGCCTACAGTCGAGGGATGGTATACAAATCAGTACCAGCCGACCAGCTAGATGATGCCGTCGATGCCGTCGTAGACTACCTAAGGACCGCGGCAACACGATCTCTCTTCTTTATGAAGAAACAACTCCATGATCAGCAAGATATGGGATTCGAAGATGCACACAGGCATTCAATATGGATGCGAGCCACTTACGATATTGAGGACGGGAAAGAGGGAATTCAAGCATTCATCGAGAAGCGTGAACCACGGTTCACTGGACGTTAAGATTTCGAATTAATTATGCGATGACACCATCGAGAATTAATTGTACAAATTCGTCGTCCGGAAGCCCTAGCATCCCCACTAGCACTTCTTCATTGTGCTCCCCCAGCACAGGTGCCCTGTCTGGTGTAGGGACTTTGGAATTAATCCGTGCTGGCTGCAGATGTGACCGATAGCTGACTCCCCCTGAACGATCAGTTACATCGGTAAAATGCTGATGGGAGATATGCTGGTCAAGTTCAACCAGATCCTGTACAGACTCAACAACAGCAGCAGGAACAGAACGTTTTTGGAGCAGATTAGTTAGTTCCCACACGTCAAAGTTCTTCACTCGCCCCGCTATCCATCGGCAAATCTCGTTTTCATGTAATCGGCGCTCAGTACTGGTTGCAAATCGACTTGCATATTCGGTACCCGACTGGCTATCTAGTGCCTCACACATTTCCATCCATTCCTGATCATTTGTAACACTGATAGCAATCCAGCGATCTGTTCCCGTACAGCGAAACACGCCTTGTGGAGTATGCGAGCGATGCCGATTCCCTGGTCGAACCGGCGGCACTCCACTCATCTCCGTCTCCATAAATAGAGGGCCGAGCAGATTGATGGTGCTCTCAAACTGTGAAAGATCAATGAATTGTCCCTCATCATTACGTAATCTGTGGTGTAGAGCGGAAAGAATTGCGGCAGCACCGAAATATGGCGCGGAAAAATCTGAGTAAAGAGGCCCGAGACCTAGCGGAGGCGTACCCTCCTCACCCATTCCATAGTTAATCCCAGTCGCAGTCAGAACACCGTTTCCATTTGCCCGAAAATCCTTCATCGGTCCGGAACTGCCCATGACTGGCATTGATAACATTATCAGTTGAGGATTACTCTCCTTGAGGTCCTCATAAGCCATACCCCAGCGAGCCATTCGGCTACCGGTGAAATTGTTCAGCAGGATGTCTGACTCGTTAATTATTCTTTTTGCGAGGTTCCGCCCGCGTTCATCATTTAAATTAAGCGTTACTGATTTCTTGCCGAGGTTACAGTCGTTAAATACAGCATTAGGACTGTCCGCCGATCTGTCCTGATCAGGCGGCCACAATCCTGCTTGGCGGATCTGACACATTCTGGTGCTTGACTCAATCCGAATAATTTGAGCGCCCCAATCAGAGAGAAGACGTGACACGGACGGTCCAGCGATCATCCAAGAGAAATCACAGACTGTTATTCCTGCCAACGGCTGGGAACCTGGAGACAGTTCAGCCGCAGTCAAATCCCAGCCATCTCTATCAGCAAGAGATTCGATGAATCCAGTAGTGTGATCGCCAAGCACGGGGGGTGGTGACAATGATGCAAGAGGTGTGCCACTGAACACGTACGGTGGGCGCATAAATCGATAGCTAGAATCGCCAGAGTCGGCAGGCAACAATTCAAAGAACTCTCGTGACTCAAGTTGTTCGTGGTTGGCCAATTCATCAAATTGGGTTACGGGTGAGGTAAGTAATCGACGTCGTTGCCCCTCTTCGTACAGCTCATCTCGTGTGAATCGACGACAGAACTCTTCCACAACTCCAGCGAACTCCGAATAATTCTCCACCCGGTAACTAAAGTCCGACCACTTGGAGTCAAGTAATTCGCTCCCCATTTCTTCATCCACAAGCCACTTCACAAATTCGTCCCAACGATATTCTGGGACGACAAATGAGATCCATCTCCCGTCAGCACATTCATATAGATGTCTTCGGCCGTTGTGCTCGAGGCCAGTCCTTCTAGGTATTTGTTGGTACCACGTATAAGCATTCGCACTAGCATTCTGAAGTGTCGCTATGGATGTAGCCTCCTGAACAGAAACGTCGACTCGGGAGCCATGTACGTCTTTCCCTTCAAGTTCCCGACCGACCAAGGCCACAAGAGCTGTTGATACGGCAACCAGAGATGCTATCTGATAGGCCTGATCATTGCTTGGTTGCGTGGGGGGCAATTGAGGATCCCCGCACAAATACATTAGGCCGCCTGATGCCGCACCCGTGAGTGCAGTTCCTTTCCAACCACGATGTGGTCCGTATTGTCCGTATGGAGTGATCGTTACGTATATCAATCGGGAATTCGAAGCTCGAAGAGCTTCATACCCTATCCCCAACTCGTCGAATGCCCCTGGGGTAGCAGTTTCAATCACAATGTCACAGTATTTGGCAGCTTTGAGAAGTAACTCCCTGCCCTCTTGCGTATGTATGTCTAATTCAACTGACTTCTTATTGACACCATAGTGCAGGACGGCGGGAGTCCATCCATCAACCAACTGTGTCGCAGATTCCTCACTTTTTCGTATTGTGGCTCCACCAGGCGGTTCAACCCAATAGACCTCAGCTCCCAGATCAGCAAACATACGGCCTGCATAGGCGCCAAGATCGTCACTAAGGTCTAACACTCGAATACCACTTAGTGGACCCGGGAGAACATCATCCCGCATCAGCTGCTGACCTTTCCTTGCGATTACCTACCTTGGATAATTATTAAGAGAATCGAGATATCGCAGATCTCGGTCCGAATGCAATTTCTTCTTAGTCCATCGATATCTTTCGGGGTTTAGTTGGGTCAGCTCCAAGAGAAATTCATTAGCACTTTCTCGCAAGTCTTGATCATCCGGATATAGCCTATGCACAAGGCCAATTCGGTAGGCTTCTTTACCCGTAAGTGCTTCACCCGTGAACGTGGTATTCGTAATGTGAGTCTGCGGAATCAATCTTGGTGTTTTATAGGACCACCCTTCGGCTGACCACATGGCTCGCTTTATCCGCGGGTCACCGAAAATACATCCCTCGGTACTAACGCGGAAATCGCAGCTCGTAGCGTAATCATACCCAGCTCCAAGCCCGTACCCGTGCATTAGCACTACTGTTGGTTTATCCATGTCCCGAATAACAGTCGTGACTTTCTGTAGAAGTAACGGTCCGACACCGATATTGAGATCTACTTGGTGTCGATTCTTATACCACCCGGGGGACTCACTGCTTGGACCAGCCTTTAAGTCATCTCCGGCACAATACGCTCGGCCCTCCCCCGAGAAGACAACGACCCGCACCGCCGCATCTGAATTGGCCTCATTTAGGGCTGACAGCACCCGGTCATGCTGCATAAGATCGATGGCATTCAGTCGTTCTGGACGGTTAAAGCGAATATGCCTGATCGAGTCTTCGTCATAGACGATCAAGTTTGAATCATCACTCATACTAGACCCCCTTATAGTCTGGTTCGCGTTTTTCGATGAAAGCCCGGCTACCTTCAACCCGGTCCTCAATAACGTTTGTTTGTCGAATCGCCATCGAATGCATAAGCGCGACATCGTACGCCATATCCAACTCTTCCAGCACTTGTTGCTTGACCAAGCCATAGGATCTTGTCGCCATTGTTGAGAGAATGGATAGTAAGTCTGAGACAGCATTGCCGAGCTGTCCATCGTCGTACAATCTGTGTACCAGACCAATTCGATATGCTTCTGGCCCGTCCAGTAGTTCTCCAAGAAGGAGGACACGAACTGCCTGCGATTGTCCGATTAGACGGGGAAGAATATGAGTGATGCCCGTATCAGCAATCTCGGCCCGAGCTACTCGATCATCCTTGAACACCACCTGTTCGTCAGCAATCCTGAAATCGCATACACATGCAATATCTAGCGCTAGGCCGTACACCCTCCCATGGAGTTTCGCGACGGTCGGTTTCGCGACGTTGCGGATGGCCGTCAGCATATCTTGCTGAATAAATGAGGCAACGCCATGCGAGCCCTCTGTCTTATTTTTTGAGTATTCAGTGGGCCATTCTTCATCTACCAGTTGATCACTTTGTCCCAGACTGAAATCTGAGCCCCCACCTGATATCACGATAGCGCGAACATCAGGGTCGGTTCCTGCTTTAAGGATCAAATCACGTATAGAGATCATTGCCCGATACGTCAGGCGGTTACCTGCACCGGAGTCATCCAGCAATATCTGCATGACTTTGTTCTCTATTGTTGACTGAATCACTGGGTCTGTAGTCACAAAGATTACCTTTCACAAGTTCGATTTCCACAATGTAGCACCCACTCTTGGTTTTAACATCAAGTCAGTCACTTTAAATTGTTGAGATTATGACTTGACTACCAAAAGATTAGTTTGTACGGTTGTGCCGGAAGCACAGCACCTGTGTCTTGAACCAAAGAGTGTGGATTGTGAGGAGTATCAACTATGTCTGTTACTGAAAATCTAATGAATCAGAAAGTATCTAGAAGGACCGCCATTCGCGGGGCTGCAGTTGGTGGGGCCGGACTCGCTGCCGCTGCTCTCATTGGTTGCTCAGATGACGATGGAGATTCCGGTTTTAGTGGTGACGGACTGACCGGAGGAGATCTGGTAGTTGGTACAGGAAATGACCTCAACCCTAAGGGAGTGCCATTCCGACTTCAGGCCTCAACTACCGGAATGGTAGTCGCTGCTGTATTCGCAACATTACTTCGCTATGAGGAAAAGATAGAAGTCACACCTTATATGGCTGAATCGTTCTCAATCGCTGATGATGCAATGTCTGCAGAACTCAAGCTGCGTGAGGGAATCACCTTCCATAACGGGCGCCCCTTTACTACCGCTGACATTGAATGGAACCTTACTAAGGCGACCGAACCAGAGCAACGCTCGCAGGTTGGGCAGATAGCTGCCGGTATAGAAAAATTCGTAATAGCCGACGACTTAAATATCCGATTTGAATTCTCCAGGCCTATGGCAAACTTTGCGGATTTATTGGTCATTACTGCTATGGCCGATCCTGATACTTTTGATCTCATTGCAGAAGGAAATTTCAATGGCACGGGCCCATTTGTCTTGTCAGAATGGAAGCCAAAAGAATTAGTTAGATTAGCGCGAAACGAGACTTTCTTTGGTGACGCATCAATCCTGGATTCCGTCACTTTCCAACAATTCCAGGATAATCAGGCTCAGGGAATAGCCTTAGAAGCTGGTGACATTCATTACATCCACGAGCAGGTCCCCCCGGAGGATTACGAGAGGTGGAGTGCTGGGAGCGACATCAACGTCCATGCATCTATCGAACGTGGTTCTGGTTGGTATTTTGGAATCAACACGAAGATCGCACCAATGGACGATGTTCGTGTGCGTAAAGCAATGAATCTCGCGATGAACCGCGAGCGCTATTTGAATGAAGTGCTCCTGATCGGTCGAGTGATGACCACACCTTGGCCCACATACTCACCAGCATTTGATGAGGACCTAGACTCCCAGATTAAATTCGATCTCGATGAGGCCAAAAAGTTACTCGCTGAGGCCGGCTACCCAGATGGACTACCCGAGCCTGTTCAATGTACCTTGCTCCCAACGCGACTTGCACAAGTACGATGCGGTGAAATTTGGCAGGCTGACCTTGCGAAAATCGGAATTAACTTGGAATTCGTCCAAACTGAGTATGCCGAGATGATTTCGATGCTCTCGAGCGGAGGCTTCCTCGCCACATGGGTCGGGTTCGGATACGGATTCGCACAGTTCCAGCCAGCCACCATGGTCCAGACAGCCTTCCCGCTCAGGTACCCCAACACATCAAATCACGACACTCAAGAGTGGGTTGATGCGGTTGAGGCAGTAAAGAATGCTTCGGGAAGCGAAAAGGAATTGAAGGAAGTATACGACCAGTACACTCAGGCCTTCATTGACGGGCACTTCGTATTACCATTCTCCCCCCGAACCGCACTCAACGCCCGTGCAAATAACGTTGAACATTGGCTTGACTTCCGAGGTTCACCGTTCTTTGAGAGATTTGGGTTTAGTTCATAGAAGATTGAATTAGAAGCTTCGGAAGTCAGACTTATGGCTTCCGAAGCTTCCTGATGCGGTCGATTTAGGGTCTTTTTCATAGTCCGAAAGGGCAGCTTGATGCAATCTGGTAGTCTTGGGGCCGAAATTACTCGCCGAGCCGTTGAAGCAATCCCAGTCCTATTCTTTGCCTCTATTATTATTTTCAGCATGTTACGCCTTATACCTGGCGACGCAGCAGTGATGATCGGTGGTGAGGATGCAACAGCAGAAGATATAGCCATCATTCGTGCGGAACTCGGAATAGACAAACCGCTACCAGTTCAATATTTTTCCTGGCTCGGTAATCTCTTTACTGGTGACTTCGGCACGTCCTTTATAACTTCGCGTAGTGTCGGCTCCCTCATAGCAGCCAAACTTCCAGCTACACTTGAGCTCGCGACAGCAGCCTATCTGCTTGCCCTCTTAGTAGGGATACCTTTTGGAATAATCGCAGGCTTGAAACCAAGAAGCCCCTGGGATTACTCATTGTCCGGATTCACAATGATTGGCGTAGGTATTCCAAATTTCTTCTTCGGTATCATCGTATTACTGATTTTTTCCGTAAAACTCGGTTGGCTGCCTGCTGCTGGTCGCGCCGATTTTTTTGAAGATCCTATTCTCGCTATTCGGAAACTCACCTTGCCCACCATTGCCCTCGGGTTTACATTCGCAGCAATTCTGGCTCGATTCACGCGAAGCTCGATTATGGATGTAATGGGAGAGGACTATATTCGTACCGCGCGCTCGAAGGGAGTGGATGAGCGACGGGTCGTGACGAAGCATGCGCTCCGAAATGGATTGATCCCCCTCGTCACAGTGGTGGGACTCCAAGTAGGAAGACTCTTGGCCGGTGCGTTAATCATTGAAATTGTCTTTGCGTGGCCAGGTATCGGAGGACTAATCGTATCTTCAATTCGAGACCGTGATTACTTAGTGTTGCAAACACTCCTAATGTTCCTTGTTGGCGGTTTCATTATTGTGAATCTGTTGGTGGACATGGCCTATCTGATAATTGATCCAAGATTGAGGTCCAAATGACGGCTCAAAGCAATGCGGTTTTTGATGATGTGATGAATACGAGCCCACCTCGGTCTCAACTAGTAACCATTGGCATCAAAGTACTAAGAAACACTCAGGCACGGATCGGACTCACGATACTTACCCTCGTATTTATTGCCGGTGTCGGCGCTGATTGGATTGCCCCCTACCCACCTCGCGAACAACAGGAGGGAGCTCGCTTACTTGCTCCTTCATTTTCTCATTTACTTGGTACAGATGAGATCGGTCGTGACATCTTCAGTCGTTTACTCTTCGGACTTCGCGCGTCTCTCATAGTGAGCCTGACTGGCGTCACCCTCGGTGCCGCTATTGGTTCATTCGTAGGGTTTCTCTCCGGATATGCTCGCGGCATCACTGAAACCCTGATCATGCGTCTCGT
>CAXGQC010000023.1:0-19911 GCA_964011795.1 uncultured bacterium
TCAATGCATCACTAAATGGTGGTGACGCGTCAGGAATGGAAGTGCAGGCAGACCTACTCCTTCGTGGAGGACCTGACCACCAATCACGCTTTGGGGATGCAACAAAAAAGATCACAGGTAAAAACTAATTGAGGGGGAACTAGTATGACTGAAGGTGGGCCGGGCCCAGAAGAGGCAGAACGCGTCCGAGGATATCTCCTCGCTCAGGGAACTAAGTATTCATGGGAGGAGCTTTGGCCTCGAATAGTTGGGACTCGCGCAGCACTTATCGACTCGTTAGCAGGTGTTTCAGATGAGCAAGGCAACTGGGAACCAGGAACTGGCGAAGGTGAAGAGGCTTGGGGAATTACACAAATCGTGCGGCACGTTATTTCAGCTGGTGACAGCACCCTCTCATCCACCGAAGCTTTGGCAAACGGAAAGCGGCCGCCAGAACGAGCTCCCGATGACCTGAAACACAAAACATTATCGGACCTCATGCCGGATCTAATTGACTCTTCCGAGCGACTAGCTACCATCCGGTCGAGAGTTCCTGACGAACCGAATATGACAGAGACTTCGCCACACAACTTTTTCGGCGAGCTGACTTCAAAAGCATGGTTCCTATTTTTACGGGTCCATGACACAGACCATCTTAACCAAATAAATGCTGTCAAAGAGATGGACGGCTATCCGACCGGATAGCGCGGATAACGGGAACAATGACTGATTCACCAACCAACTTCACTCCCTCCGGGCCAAGTACAGTGCACCATCTGGCAGCGCAAGTGGTGGACGCTTGCACCGCTCAGGGGCTTCGGCTGGGTACTGCGGAATCAACCACCGGCGGCCTTCTTGGTCATCTCCTCGTTTCGGTCCCAGGGGCATCAAAAGTTTTCATCGGTGGGGTGGTTGCGTATCACGGACACCCGAAAATGAATTTGCTCCATGTAGAAAGAGCAACTCTCAAGGAATACGGATCGGTCAATACCCATACCACCTTAGCCATGGCTAAAGGGGCACTTGAGCAGCTAGATGTTGATATTGCACTCGCCGAGAGTGGTATCGCAAGCCCAACTAACAATCCAGATCGACCAGGAGGACTCTATTCACTGACAATGCTACGTGCCGACTCTACCGAAAAGAGCGAGCTGGTTCGTATCTCAGGTGACCGCTCAGAAACAATGTATGGAGCGGCAGAGATACTTTTCGGCTGGGTGCTCGAACATATCCAAAACAGTTAATTTAAGCCAAGGTTCCGACTTCACGAAGCCCTAAGATCTCCGCATCGCTGTAGCCGGCAAGCTTCGCGTACTTGTCGGTGTCTCGCCCGAGAGGCGGTGACGCATCGGTCGAGAGTGGAGTAGCAGACATCTTGATAATCGGACCCACCTGCGTTTGAGGGCCTGTCAAATCATGATTAAGCTCTACCAGCATATCGTTTGCTAGTACCTGTGGATCCGTCAGCATGTCCTCAGGGAAATTGACCGGGCCTCCCGGAACTCCCTCCTTGTCTAAAATTTCCATCCACTCATCGGTCGTCTTTGACCTCACAAATGCTTCAAGTTCTTGCACTTGCTTCGTTGCGTTCTCTATCCATTCTGGCGTGGCTGAAGCCAGATCAGGGTCAGCCCAGCCTAAGAAATCAGTTTGCAAAGCTGTCCTGACCTTCGCCCAGAGGCTCGAAGACAGTGCTCCAACAGCTATAGCACCGTCCTTCGTTTGATAAGGACGGTAATAAATGTTCGCTATCCCTGCCAAAAGTCCCGAGATTCCTCCGCTTCGAGTCTCCAGAAGCTCGACGTAGCTGGCATTCTCTGTCCGCTTCCTTGCAACCGCCTCGCGGCTCGTGTATGCCCCAGACTGAGAGTCCGCTAAAGGTAGATCAAAAATAGACGCCGACTGAAATGACAAGGCTGTCTGTAAAAGAGTAGATTCGATCATCTGACCTGCTCCAGTTCGTTCTCGGTGGAACAGAGCCGCCGTTATCCCCCAAGCCAAAGCTAGGCCAGTTCCATAATCGGCTATCGCGGTTGAGCTGATTGTTTTTGGCTCCCCCGCCTCGCCAAGTTTCCCCTCTGCTGCCATCATTCCTGACACTGCTTGAACTACTACGTCATAGCCGGGTCGGTGTGACCACGGTCCGCTCCTTCCGAACGCGGTGTTGTCTGCATATATCAAGTCTGGCTTGATAGCAGAAAGTGTCTCGTAGTCGATCTGCAAGCGTTTCGCAACGTCCGGTCGATAATTAACAAGCACCACATCGCAATGTGGCACAAGCCTCGCGATCAATTCCTGAGCGGCGGGCTCCTGTAGCGCGATTGATAGTGAGTTCTTGCCCCTATTCAAGCTTTGGAAGTATTTCGCCTCACCCGGATAAAACTGCGAAAATTGACGCCACGGCTCTCCCTCAGGTGGCTCAACTTTGATAACCTCAGCACCCATCTCAGCCAAATTCTGACAGGCATATGGGCCAGCAATTATCTGCGAAAATTCCAGTATCCGTATTCCCTCTAATGCACCTGCCATGGTTACCCCCTCATTGCACGAACCTCAGTTGTCTAATCCTAGACCGATTTCGAATAATTTTGCAAAGCCTTGATATCCTAATTAGGCAGCAAACTTCTGACAGGAGTGGTATGAACGGAAAGATTCTATCTGAATACGAAACTCGGCACCCCAAGTCAAAAAGCCTGGCTGGCCGTGCTGAAGGCTTGTTCCCATCAGGTGTCACCCACGATGCGCGCGCGTTCTTTCCTTTTCGTATATATGTCGATCATGCACAGGGTGCTCGCAAATGGGATGTCGATGGGAATATGTATATTGACTATATAGGTGGTCACGGTTCACTGCTGTTGGGTCACAGGCATCCGGAGGTAATGGAAGCAGCCTCATCAGCCGCAGGGAAGGGGACTCACTTCGGCTCGTCTCACCTTTATGAGCTCGAGTGGGCCGAACAGGTTATCGATCTCGTCCCCTGTGCACAAAAAGTTCGGTTCACCTCCTCCGGTACAGAAGCTACGATGATGGCTCTGCGATTGGCTCGTGCGTATACGGGCAGAGACCGTGTTATAAAATTCGCGGATCATTTTCATGGCTGGCACGATATTGTTGTCGGAAGACAACCAAATCAAGAAGCTGCCCCTAGCTCTATCGGGGTTCCTGATTCTTTCTACGATTCATTAACAGTCCTCCCGCCCAATGACACGGCAGCGTTAGCCGATGCGCTCTCTACGCGAGATGTAGCTGCCGTCATTATCGAACCTACCGGGGCTCATTGGGGTATGCACCCCGTAGCTGTAAATTTCTTGCGGCAAATTCGAGACTTGACAGAGAAAACTGGCACGCTCTTTATTATGGATGAGGTGATCACAGGTTTTCGGGCATCGAAGGGCGGAGCGCAGGAGCGCTATAACATAACCCCCGATCTCTCGACTCATGCCAAAATCCTCGCTGGTGGCTTCCCCGGAGGATGCGTCGCCGGACCAAATTCAATTCTCGACATCCTCGAACTACGAGAGTCAGATCAGCACTGGAACAAAGAGGAGCGGGTTGCTCATCAAGGCACCTACAACGGCAATCCCGTATCTGCTGCTGCCGGAACGGAGACTCTTCGCCTTATTTCCAAGGGGAATCATACTGATCAAGCTGAAAAATCAGCCGCTTTGCTTGTGAACTCTCTTGAAGTCTTATTTCAGGCCAAGTCCGTAGACGCTTCAGCGTGGAACGTCTCGAGTATGTGGCACCTCAATATGGGCGCTGGTGGAGTCCGGCCTGACGATGCCGAAGCCGATCCTCCCTATGATCCGGCCGGGATCCGGCCGGATCTCATGCATCCGCTTAGGCTTTCACTTTATAACCACGGTGTCGATCTCATGGCTGACGGGGGCATGGTCTCTTCAGCTCACGGACAGGAAGAGGTTGACCTGACGGTTGATGCGTTTTCTAGTGCAATTGACGAGCTTCGCGATGAAGGTTTATTGGAGTAAATACATGCCTGATGCATTACCTGAAAAAGAGATTCTTTCCAGATTGTCGGAAGGATTAAGTAGCTGGGTGTACTCCGACGGGCAGATAACGAGAGAATTTCTTTTCTCGGATTTTATTGATGCCAGTGCGTTTCTTACCTCTGTAATGATTGTGACCCAGGAAATGGACCATCATGCTGAAATCTGGAATGTTTACAACAAAGTTCGGCTCACGCTTTGGTCGCATGATGCTGGTGGTGTAACCGAGCGCGATCTGGACCTCATGGCCCGCATCGACGTTCGTTATTCGAATTAAATCAAATCTGGATCATCTGCTTGCAAGCCGAAAAGCGACCAGCCCGGCCGGTTAGCCATGGGGCCGTCCCCCTGAATCAGAAGCCCTTCATGGTTCTCAGAGTTTAGAGTCAACTCAATCGCCCACCGCGACAAGCCCTGAACTCCCTCGATCTGCGACATCTCCTCGAGTGAGTAAAAGCCTGCATTCGCTATTTCGTCGCCGTCCCACTCAGGCTCGCCCGCTACATAATCAAGCGCAAATACAATATAGACATTAGCGGATGGGCCTCCCGCCGTACCGCCTAATGAGTGCCGGAACGCCACGGCACGATTAACCTTTGCAGTAACCCCTGCCTCTTCCATGACTTCCCGCGCAACGCCTTCTGTTATCACTTCATCTTGTTCAACGTACCCACCAGGAAGTTGCCATGTTCCTGCGAATGGCTCCCATCCTCTCTGCACCAGCAATGCCTTCCCGTCTCTGAGCACAACTCCGGCACAACCGATCGACGACTCGCCGAAGAAAATAAATTTACAGTCCGGTGCCGTGCACGAAGGTCGATCACGCCCACCTTCAGGGCGCCACTCGAGAGAAGCTGCGCACCTTGGGCAATATTTCATATTCTCAGGAAGCGGTGCGTTAACCATGAAGACCCTTTCAGCAATTAATATTTAGAGCCTTCCGGCCCCAAAGTCGAATTTACCCCTCGCGATGGATAGGCGAAGGATATCAGAAGCCCCGCCAGTGAATCGAAGGGATCTGGCTCGCCGGTAAAGTTTCTCGAGGGGCTCTCCTTGTATTAGAGACTGACCGCCAGCTAATTGGATTGCTGTGTCTACTACATGACCAATCATCTCTGTGCAAAACACCTTCGTCGCAGTGGCTTCATTCATTATTTCCTCAACTGACTCGGCCACCTCAGCCAATCGAGCCGTCCTATATAGAGCCGAGCGGGCTGCGTACAGTTCGATCCGCAAATCCGCATAGCGTAGTCTTACCCCCTCCCTGTCTGCCAATCGGGATCCCGAGCGATGACTCTGCATAAGTCTCTCGGTAATATGATCCACCGTCCATAGACCCATACCGCAAGCCAAAGCTGACACCTGCAGTCGCTCCTCGCCGATATTGCCCATCGCCCTAGGCATTCCCTCGCCGATCGAACCGATAACATTACGCATTGGCACGATAACTTCGCTAAACTTCAGCTCGACGTGATCTCCGCCTTCCATCGATTGGAATTTACGAGCGATCTCGAGACCGGGCGAGTCTTTATCGATAATCACCATTGCTGGTCCTGAATCACCTTCATCGTCACCTTCAACATTTACAAGTGCCGCATAAAACGATGCGTGCGCACCCCCGGTAACGAAAGATTTTTGTCCTGTTATCTTCAGATCTGTTCCTGCGACCGTTGCATACGTCTGCTTATGCGGGGCATCAGGGCCTGAAGGCTCAGTGAATGCAAAAGACCAGGATTTCTCGCCTGCAACAACTGGCTCAAGGTACTCTGCCCGAGCCTCACCTGTTAAATTTCTGAGTAGTCCGGGGTCAGCACCAAATACATAGCCACTCCCTGCTGGCAGGTTAGCCGCAGCTATGGTCTCGCGCGCGATTGTGAGCGCCATGGGTCCTGCCCCAGTCCCGCCTAATTCCTTCGGCTGGGTCAACTGGAATATGCCGTACTCTTTCGATTTCGCTACAACTTCCTTCCTCAGCACCTCCGGTTGAAGTTCGGGAAGGGCGCCGAGGACATCTACAAGCTCATCGAGCCTAGTCTTCAGTTCTTGATATTCTTGGTCTAAAAATTCAGGCATGCCACCCGCCTTAATGTTGGTCAACTCGGTGCCCTTAGATTACTACGTTCACTAAGATCGACCTGGCGAATATTTCGTGCTGATTGTTAATTAAATGTGAAAAAGATACGCAAATCTTCCTGAAAGGGCTTGCGAGGATCGCTCCAACTGTCGTACTTTCATGAAGCGAAATCTTGTGACCAGCTGGCACATCATTCCGATAAAAATTTAGGGCGGGGAAATCCCTAAATCAGCAAATTTACAACCTTGACTCTGTTTTGGGTTGGCGCTCGCTCTGATGAAGGCGCAGAGCTTGCTTCGGTAAAAGGGGAACGAACATTACTAATCACACTGCCCGGCACCAAGAAGAAGCAGCTGCAGACATCTGGGAACAAACGTCTGTACAGTTACGTAAACGGATTGGCCGGCAGCTTTGGGAAACGTGGTTTGCCGACGCGCGCATAGCCAAGTTCAATGACTCGGCCATCGTCGTCGAGGCATCCCCGTTAGCAATCGAGAGTATTAAGAAACGCTGGATGGCTGACCTCCGCGAGTCGCTATCTCTTTCCGGTGGGGACGGCAGGAGCCTCAAGCTAAGAGGAATTGACACAGAACGGGATGAGCCTGGGCCTAACCCACCAGCGCCTCAAAGCGATGCCTCTGGGAACCTCAACCCACGATTAACTTTTAAATCATTCGCCGAAGCCGACAGCAATTCTTATGCTTTAGGTCGCGCCAAGGTACTCGCACTTGGGAATTCCCTTGAATATAGCCCACTGCAATTAACTGGGCCGGCCGGTATGGGCAAAACTCATTTGCTTCATGCCATCGCCCATGAGCTTAGCAAGGCGGGGCGAAAGGTAACATTAGCAACCGCAGAAGAATACACTTCCGACTTTGTCAGTGCGGTTAGTGGCAGGGATGGAAAGGGAAAACAGAATAAAATATCTGACTTCAAGGCCAAATATCGCAAGATAGATGCTTTGCTGATCGATGGGCTGGACTTTTTTGACGGAGCAAAGCCAAAGTCAGCTCTAGAACTCGCCGAAATCCTTAATGAATTGGACTCGAAATCCAAATTGGTGGTGATCACCTCACGGAAAAACCCCCTCAGCCTAAAGCTTCATGAAGAATTAAAGAACAGGCTGCAGGGGGGGCTGCCAGTTCGACTCTCCCAACCAAGCCAGGAAGATGCCACCGTTATCGTCCGCCATTTAGCCAAGACGAAAGGAATTAAAAATCTATCCGTCGAAGCTGCTGCCACCTTGGCTCGTCGTCGTGGATCGAATGTGGCTCGCCTCGTCTCCGGCGTAAATGAACTAAGCGCTTACCTCGACTATTACGGCCGAGAACCGACCTCTGATAACGTTGCATCTGCTCTCGAGATGAGCTCGCCAGCACCAGAAGGCGCCATAGAGCCTAACATCGTCGCTCAGGTTGTTTCTGACTATTTCGATCGATCTTGGGACGAAATAACCTCAGGCCGCAGGACTCATGACTTGACCGTTCCAAAGCACATAGCCATGTATTTCCTGCGCCAGGTCTGTGGCCTGTCTGTGCACCAAACCGTGCGTTTCGTAGGCCTCAAGCATCATTCAGCTGCATCGCGGGCTGTTGAAGAAATTTCCAAGAAAATACAGTCCAGCCCTCGTCACAGAGACGAGATAGCTAGCCTGCACGAAAAGATTAACGAGGCCGCTTAGTCAACAATTCCGTACAAGCCTTCGCGCCTAATTATTTCAAGCACAGCTTCTGCAGTCTCCTGCTCCGAGCCTAAAACCCCTGTATCGCCAATGTGTTGCCGGTAGCTAGTTGATGAATCCGGAAAAGCACCCATGCTGATCGGATCAATAAAAGACTGCACCTCTGGAATTAATCCAACCAATTCATTTCCAGCCCTCGGCTCAGCACCGTCACGCCCAGCCACAGCCAGCCTCGCACAACGCACTATCTCACCAGGATTATGCCAGTAGGCCATATCCAACAACGCGTCTGCACCGAGTATGAACCATAGGTTCCTTCCAGGATCTTCATCCTTTAGGCGCTTGAGGGTTTCAGCCGTATAAGTCGGATCTGGATTTAGTGCTTCCATATCCGAAACTGTCGCCCAGTCAATATTCTGCACTGCCGCTACTACCATCTCCAGCCTGACAGCTGCTGGGGACACCTTACCTTGGGATTTCCTCCAGGGGTTGCCGGCCGGCATAAAAATCACACTCGTAAGCTCGAGCTGCTCTCGAGCCGCTGCGGCTAGTTCCAGATGCGCCCGATGCGGGGGATCAAAGGTGCCGCCAAACACCCCTATTCGATCACCCATCAGCCCATCTCCCAATCAACGCTAATTCCCCCAAACCGGACACTGTCGCCATCGGAAACCCCAGCTTTGCGCAACTCTCTATCAAGACCTAGCCGTCTCATCCGGTCAAAAAACTCGGCCCGTGCTTCATCATGACTTAAATCGAGTGTTGACGCCCACCATACCGCTGTGTCTCCTAAAACATCGACGTTTGAATTTTCGTCACGCGTGACTCTAAACTTCTCCCTTTCAAGGGGTGCTGGTTTCAATTGAATGGCTGGCGGGTCATTTGCGGAGGTCGACCTGATTTGCTGCAGAGCCATATCAGCTAATTCTTGCAACCCCGTCCCAGTAAGGCCCGATATTGACACCCGCTGCTGGTAACGCGCCGCCAGCTCCTCATCTAACAACTCAATTTGTATCTCACTGTCCTCATTGTCTATCTTGTTCAGTGCGTATATGACTGGCTTATCAGCTAATCCGTTGCCGAATTCTGACAACTCTCGCTCAATTAACTCAATGTTTCTCAGTGGATCATCGGCGCTCATATCCACTACATGTACTAGCACCTTTGTACGCTCGATATGCCGCAGAAAGTCATGGCCAAGCCCAACTCCTTCGCTCGCACCCTCTATCAACCCCGGCATATCAGCTGCTACGAAGGAGTCGTAATTGGTATACACAACTCCCAGATTAGGCTCCAGCGTCGTGAATTCAAAGGCGCCTATCTTTGGTCTCGCCTTCGACCACCCGGTCAGCAGAGTCGATTTACCTGCGTTTGGTAGCCCGACAATCCCCACGTCCGCCAATAGCTTTAATTCGATCTGGATAAGCCTCTCCTGCCCATCCATCCCACTTTGAGCGAAAGTTGGTGTCTGCCGTGTCGACTTTGCGAATCTTTTATTGCCGCGGCCACCCCGGCCACCGCGCGCGATTACATGGGCCACACCAGGCACATCCAAATCAGCTATCCGGTTACCTCTCTCGTTAACCTGCTTGAGAATCTTACCGGGCGAGCCCACAGTCTCCGAAATATCCCATATGACTGAGCCTACAGGGACTAGAATTGTGGTGTCATCTCCGCCCGCCCCATGGCGTTGCTTTGTATTGCCTGATTTGCCGTCCTGGGCATTCACAAACCTAGTATTCGAGTATTGCTGGAGTGTGCTTAACCCTTCTGTTGCCATGAAAATAACGTCGCCGCCCCGACCGCCATCGCCACCATCCGGACCACCTCGCGGTACGAATTTTTCCCTGCGGAACGACACATGCCCATCACCACCTCGGCCGCCTCGCACATTAAAGTTAACCACATCAAGCATATTATTCCTTTCAAATACGCTTCGCGTTTTAGTGTCGATGCTTTTTTATCGATCTATCTGATTATATTTATTAGATTAGATAGTAGTAGTAGAACATGTGATTTTGTGAATAAAAGGCGCTGGTAGGGCGAGAAAAACAGCTGGAGTATGGAAGATCACCTTGGGTAAGGATGTGTGTGTTATGTGTAACAGTCGTGCATGGATCGCAGGATAAGTTAACGCTGGAGAGATTCGGCCAAGCTGCCACGACTGGGTTTCGCTCGCAAGGAAAAATACGCACATTTTTAGAGCAGAAAGAGGCACCTTTGACACAATCACCACAATTCAATTCTTTAAAGAAGATGTGTTCTCCGGCATAACGTATCCGTCGGGAGGCTTACCACCGATCATGGACACTCGTGGAATGGGTGGAAGCAGAAACGGCCTCAGTCCTGCGTTATCAACGTATTCAAAACCGGAATTCTTCGCAAGATCAATGAGAGTATTTACTGGGCGAAGTCGCGGTGGTGAGACGTACCGGGACAGCACTCCTGAATTCCAGCGATTGAGAAGCTTACTGTTGGAAGGACCAAATTCCCAGACAACCATTAGGCCACCGGGTGCTAAAACGCGATGGATTTCTGAGAATAGAAGTAGGAGATCGGGGTCATCTAAATGCTTAATGACATAACCGGCGGTCACGAGCGAGAAGGTATTGGTTGCGAACGGCAGGTTCGTGCCAGAGGCCTCAACGTATCTGTTGGTGTTGTCGTCCGAGTCGGCAAGTCGCAAGGCATTGTGAGATAAATCGACACCAACAGAGGGCAATGTCGCACCTACTCGACTATTGAGATGCTTCACAAGGGCACCAGCCCCGCAACCAATATCTAGGTGAACCATAGTGGAATCAAGGTGGAGTTCCTCAGGTAGACGGACTAGCGGTGTTGACGCCAGCCAGAGACCGAAGGGTCCAAACAGTAGACGGGCTGAGAGACCTTTTGGCCCGCCTGAGCCGAACCATGTGTTGTATTCGCCTTTAGCGCGCTGCAGTGACGTCATTGGTGGCTAAGTTTCGGAAGGGTTTGAGAAAACCTGTTCAACAAATACATGCATCACGCCACCACATATCTTATCGTCCCCTTCGGTAGGCTCAGTCAGATCGACTACGATTGTCCGAGGCTTTCCGTCCTGCATTGTATCCATAGCGCCCTGCCAGACCTCAGCCTCGCCACATCCTCCCCCTATGGTGCCAACCATGGATCCATCGGGGCGAATGAGCATAGTGGCCCCCGCCGAACGTGGTGTAGATCCGGTGGTTTCTGAAACCGTCGCCACAACTCGCGGCGATCCGGACTCGTTAGCTTCTAGCAGCTCTTGAAAAATTTCGATACTCATGATGTAGAGAATTATAGCAGGCTCGATATTCGGGTCATACGTTAAAGAGAATGCTGAGGATATCCCCGTCGCTGACCACGTAATCTTTGCCCTCAGTCCGTGTGCGGCCATTTTGCCTTAATGTGGCTGAAGAGCCTTCGGCCGCATGGTAGTCCGAGAAAGACGTGACCTCTGCGCGAATAAAGCCCCTTTCGAGATCGCTGTGTATTTTGCCCGCTGCCTGTGATGCTGTCGTGCCGATGGGAATTGGCCAGGCGCGTACTTCGTCTTTGCCGGTAGTGAGAAACGAATGCATGCCTAACAAGGAGTAGGCTGAGCGAATAGCTCTGTCTTTCGAGGACTCAGGAGGAAGGCCTAGGTCCGCCCTGAAGATAGTTGCCTCATCGGGCGCCAATTGTGCCATCTCTTCCTCGATGGTTGCGGCAAAGGCTGCGATTTCCGTAGAAGCGGTACCAAATTTGAGTGAATACTCGGATTCGATCGCCGCCGTGTCCTCGACATCATTTTCGTTAATATTTACCAGCACGAGCAACGGGCGATCGGTTACGAAGCGATATCCCGTAAGCTCTCGAAGCTCATCATCAGAGCGCTGCAAAGTTCTGAGGGGCTCGCCCATTTCCAAATGCTCTTGCATTTTTTTGAGTAGGGCTGCGTGCCGCTCAGCTGCTGTGCGCTCGCTCGCTTTGAGGGCCTTCATCTCAGATGCTATTCGCTCTAAGCGTCTTTCGATGAGCCCAATATCAGCAACAGTCAATTCCAGGTTGAGTGTCTCAATGTCCCGCTCAGCGTCAACTCCATCGGCTGGCATGGGCACCTTCTCATCCACAAAGGATCTGACGACATAGACGAGGGCATCGGATAGGGCTAACTGATCAATGAATCGAGCCAGCCCCCTAGAGCCACTAGCGGACGTGTCAGAGAAGGCTGATCCTGGATAGTCACTACACTTCATTTCAGCAGGAATAACTCGTGTCGGGTTATCGATTGTTTCCAAAATGGCGAGTCGCGGGTCAGGCACTTTCAGTACACCTATATGAGGTTCGTCACCTCCATAGCCGCCAGTCTGGATATCTTGACCAGTTATGGCGTTGAACGTGGTGGTCTTTCCCGATAGAGGGAGTCCGAGAATTGCTAAGTCCATGGATTCAGTTTCTCACTTCTAGCGCGTATGATCGTCATTGAGCGGAGTGAATTTTGACAACGGGTGAACATGGTTCGTTAATCGCACAGAGTGCCCTCCATGCACTTGAGGGTGGCCCACCCCTGCTTGTAATGACCGTGGTCGATGATGGTTTCGATTTACCAGTGGCCATTGGAGCCAAGCTTTGTATAGTTGAGGGCCGTGGTGAGCAAATAGGCTCCACAGGAAACCAAATACTTGATCAGGTTCTTTTGGACTTAGGCCCGACTTTGCTGGATCGGATACGACCGGACCAGGCCGAGACTGTCTATATAGAGAGCTCTGGAACTGCTGAGTGGTTAGTGCATACCAGGCGAAGTAAGTCAGGTCCAAAAATCGGGAAAGTCATGGTGCAGGTATTCAAGGCAAGTCCACGACTCCTGATAGTTGGTGCAGGCCATGTTGCGTTGGCACTGGCTAGGGTTGCTGACATCGCTCATTTTGACGTGGTGGTTACAGATGATAGGAGTTCGTTCGCAAACGAGGAACGATTCCCGATGGCTAGCCAAATTGTAGTCGAGGAACCAGCACTTGCTATCCCGAAGCTGATGAACCAGGCAGATACATACATCGTCTTGGTTTCGAGGGGGCATAGGCTCGACGAGGAGGGCCTTCGTTGTGCTCTAACTACGAATGCGAAGTATGTTGGGATGATTGGTTCCCAGCGACGTACACAAACTGTCCTGAGACATATGGCCGAAGAAGGGTACGACAGGGATGCTTTGGGGTCCGTCAGTACACCAATAGGGCTCGATTTGGGGGGCGAGAGCCCTGAAGAGATCGCTATTTCAATAGTTGCTGAGATATTAATGCTTCGGAATGGAGCCAGTGGTAAACGGCTTCGTGGTGCTTTGAAGGTCGGTTAGTCAGGTGAATGAATCGAGCTTTAATATCAATAAAATTGGTTTAGTAGAGAATGAATATTCGAACTTGAGCGAGAGTTATGACTCGACCCTAAAGTCAGTGATCATTGTGGATGACGAGTATGCTCCGGCGCTTGCTGGAATTGACGGTTTTTCTCATGTGATGGTCGTCGGTTGGTTACATTTGTTGCCTGATGCTATGCGGCAGCGACTTGAGGCTTATCCATCAGGGGACGACCGATTACCGAAAGTGGGAGCCTTTGCCCTAAGGGGCCCTCGGCCGAATCCCGTGTCTGTGACCGTATGTAAACTAGTGGCTGTATCCGACAATACCTTGGTCGTGTCTGGGCTTGATTTAGTGAATGGGACTCCAATTTTGGACTTAAAGCCATATATCTCTGAATATGACTCGGTTCAAGGCGCAGGTCTGCCTGACTGGGCGTATCAGTAATTAGTTATTCTCCGGCAAGGGTCTTGAATATGATCAAGGGCCAGATCAAAATAATGCTTGAATTCCTAGCGTAGCGCAGAATCCGCGGGCTTGAACCGTTTCTACTTTCCGAAATATTTACCCCTATGAAGCCGATGGATCCGACGCAGAAGACCAACAAAATAAGGAGATTAGTCACGGACTAGACGAGGGTTACGGGCAATACTTATGCATCGCCTGAACCGGACTGGCTGGCTTTAGCGAGCTTAGCTAACCTGCTTTTTCTCCGAGCGGCGGTATTTTTGTGAATGATATTTCTTCTTGCCGCGCGATCAATGGCTGAGTGAGCGGCCTTCAGGCGCACCTGAATCTCAGCATTTTCATCACCGTCTTCAATGGCAATTTTTGCGTCTCGTAACGCAGTAGCTGCTCGTGAGCGAAACGGCTTGAGACGAGCAGTCCGCTTGGCGGTGGTACGCCATCGTTTCTTAATCGACGGAGAGTATTTCTTAAATGGATTGTTGTCTGGCATGCGCTCTCTCTTTATCAGGCTTTCTTAAGGTAGGGAGACTAGACTACGGATCTTAGCTCTTTCGATCAAGAGATCGGGCCTTCCCAGTTAGTCCATCCATCCGGTTGTTGGGCCAGTGCGATCGACTGATTCATGTGAATTGACCATATGTGCAGCGAGTGGCGTGAGCCGATTTATTATCTTTTCAGTAAGCTCTAATGGAGCATCTATGGAAGCGAGAGCCTCCTCCATCAGCATTAACCACCGCTCAGCAGCTTCTTGGTCGATAACAAAGGGAAAGTGTCTGAGGCGTAGCCGAGGGTGGCCCGAGTGCTGCGAGTACAGCTTTTCACCACCCAGCCATTGCTCGAGGAACTCAGCTTGGCGCTGTTTCGGGACACTGCTGTCAGCAGAAAAAAGGTGACCGATGACCGGGTCCTTTGCAGCCCCATCGTAGAACGCTGAAACCAAGGAGCCCACTGCATTGCGGCCACCGATGTCTTCGAAGAGTGTGCGCTCATTAGTTGTTAACTCTACTGAGGGCGTATATCCAGCACAAATGACTACAGGAATAGGAGGATATTTCTGGAATTCATCCGGAAATGACTTATGTAGTGAGCAGAGCGTAAATTCAGAGCCTTTTGCTGACCGCACGACTGTTGCGTGTTCGCAGTCGCCACAGAGTCCCGGATTTGAGCTCATTATTCTGGAGCAGCTTCCGGTTTCATGGCGATATGAAGCATTACAGTACCAGCTACATACTCAAAAGACCTCAGCACCTCAAATCCGTTTTTACGTAACCGGAGGGAGAACTCGGTGGGGGTGAAAAAATTTTCGGCAGACATAGGCAGGTACTGATACGCGTCGCTATGACCGGATATGAGCTTCCCGATCAAGGGCACGAGTTTGTTGAAATGAAATCGTGCGCCCGGAGCTAACAATCTTTGGATTAGCGACCGAGGTTCCAGGCGAGCCGCGTCGAGAGTTATCAGCCTGCCCCCGGGGCGCAAAACTCTAAGGGCTTCTTGGAGGGCGCCATCAAGATCAGGGATGTTACGGAGGACAAATGCTCCCGTCCACGCGTCGGCTATGTTCGCCGCAAGCGGCAAACGGGTGGCATCTGCTGAGACAAAATGAGAATTTGGGACGCCGAGATTCTGCGATTTTGTTTGTGCATTTTCCAGCATAGGCATGGCAAAATCCAATCCAATTACTGTCTGTGCACCAAGCCTTGCACAGGCGAGCGCGAGTTCACCACTGCCTGTTCCGGCGTCGACAACGAGTCCTGAGTTTTGAGCAACCGCTGCACGGGCAACGGTTTTTCTCCATCTGGCATCTAGACCGAATGTCATCAATCGGTTTACCAGGTCATACTTCGGAGCAATCTCACCGAACATTTGTTTCACATAGCCCGATCGGCTTTGCTGGTTTGAAAAAAGTTCGCTAAGGTCATCGGGTGTTTGATCCATATAATAAGAATAAAGGTACCGGTGTTCCCGTGCAGTTGATGTAAAATCGTGAAATGGCTAAACAGGTGCAAGTTCAGAACTTATTCCAATATCCGGTGAAGTCTTTGGCTGGGGTTGCTACACAGTCTCTGACCGTTGATGGGGAAGGTAGAGCTCTTGGCGATCGAGTGCTCGCCTTTCGATTCAATGATTCAGGACCTGCTATGCGGCAGACTAGTCAGGGGGGATGGTGGTATAAGGATAGGCTCTTATCTCTTATGCATATTCCTGCTGCCGCTCCTGTTTCATGCGAATTCGATAGTCAATCGACGGTTTTGTCCTTGCGGCTGGGCGACAGGATTATTGCTGAGGGAGAGATTGGCTCGGCGGAGGGCCGCACCAAGATAGAGCAGAGCTTCGAAAGGTTCCTGAAAGATTTATCCGGAGACAGCGCAATAGACGAAAATAGGTTTCCGATTCACTTAGAAGGTGATGGTGTCAGTGGTCGATTCCATGATAGACCTGCCGGCCAGATATCTATGCACTCGGTAGAGAGCGGTGTTGCATTGTCGCATGCCATCGGAGAATCGCCCTTAATGGACCAAAGATTCAGATCGAATGTGGTGATTCGTGGCTTGCACCCCTGGCAAGAGCTTGAACTCATAGGAAGTACGATCACTATAGGTGCATCCAGGTACGAGGTAACGGGACCGATTATTCGATGTCGAGCAGTGCACGCGAACCCATCGACCGGCTTAGTTGACCAACAGATACTCAGAGTGCTGACGAAAGAATTCGGGCAAGAAGAACCTACTTTCGGCGTACTTTTAAAGCCGATCGGACAAGAGGCCGTGATTCATGTGGGTGACGTGGTTGAGGTTGGGAGCTCAGCATGAGTGAGCGGCGAAGATCCCTAGAAATAGCGGACCACGAAATGAGAGAATTTATTAGCGAGTTATCGATGATCGAAAGCGAAAAGCAGTATTTGCTGCCTTCTTTTCATGTGGCACAGGAAATTTTTGGGTGGGTTCCACCCGTGGCGGTGGAAAAAATTGCCGATTTCCTCAGAGTTCCGCTGTCAGAGGTGTACGCGACACTGACTGCATATTCAGAGCTTCGCATAACGTCTGATGAAAAGGACTATTGGTTTATATGCACGGGGGTGGCATGTGAGATGAAAGGCGCTCAGAACATCGTGCAGCAGCTTGCCGATGCTGACGAATTTAAGGTAAGGGATATCGATTGCCAGTTTCTGTGCTCACTTGCTCCAGTGTGCGTCGATGATTCAGGCGGCTTGCATGGTCGTGTAGAGGTGAGCGAACTAATTTCACGTATCCGAGAATCGCAGACGGGTGGTGAATAGAATGAGCCCAAGGCATGTAATTCTAGAAACGTTGCAGGGTGGATATCACGGCGGGGCTGAGTCGAGACTGATGATTCACGAAGGTACATGTGGCACGGCGACCAATGTCCGGCGGGAAGTTGAACGAGTTGGCTTGATTGAGGTGTGCGAGGAAAACGACGTGGAGGTCGTATACGGTTCTTGTGATGGGAATTGTTGGGCGGCTCCGTCAGCAACTCTGCGACACGAAAATGATGCTAGTGAATTTGTGGAGAAGAGATTCTCTAGACTTGACGAGTTAAGACGGGTCGAAGATTTCGGAGTGATGCTGAATGACATGCAGAGAGGCCAGGGATTCGTTGATGGGAAATCGGGGTTGCTGGATCGATTAGGGCGCCTGGATGGGAGCCTTGAGCATGCTGTTTGGTTAGGCGCGTATAGTAATGTCGATCAGATTTTGAGAGGCTCTAAATCAGACGCCCTCCAAAGAATAGAAGACTGGAAATTGACGGGACGAGGAGGAGCCCATTTTCCCACAGCATTAAAGTGGCGACTAGCGTCAAGAAATGAAGGACCTAGATATTTGGTTGTTAATGCCGAAGAGGGCGAACCAGGAGTTTTTAAAGATAGACATTTACTGGAAGGGGACCCTCACCGATTGTTGGAAGGTATCTTGATCTGCTGCTTTGTAGTAGGTATCGAGAAAGTATTTATATATGTCAACGGGCAGGCGAGGGCGGCCTTCAATTCCCTAAGTAAGGCTGTTGAGCAGGCCAAGACTGCTGGTCTTTTAGGGCCCGAATTTCTGCCGAATGGGTTGCAAGTTGATATTGAGTTACGCCAGGGTGCCGGTGGGTATGTGTGTGGCGAAGAGTCTGTAATCCTAAATTCGATAGAGGGGGCCCGGCCAGTTCCGCGATTCAAGCCACCATTTGCTACGGATGAAGGTCTTTGGGGGAGACCTACTGTTATAAATAATGCCGAAACTCTGGCAGCGGTGACTACCTTGTGGCAAGATGAACCGCCACCAACCAAACTCGTATCTCTTTCAGGAAATGTTGCAAGGCCAGGGGTTTATGAAGTTCCTGCGGATGGAACTCTTAGTTGGGCAGGGCTTCTTTTGCAAGCGGGCGGTGAACCTGGCTCAACGCCGGCAATTTTGCTAGGAGGGCCGTCTGGAGTGTTTGTGATTCCTGAGCGTTACGACGAAAAAATAAAGATGAGCGAAGTGGGGGCAGGAGGACTAGTCGCATTGGCGCCAGATTCATCCATAAGGTCGGTCGTTCAAGCTCTTACAAAATATAATCTTCGAGAATCGTGCGGGGAGTGTACGCCCTGTCGCGAGGGCACATTGCGACTGGATGCACTGCTGTCAGTAGATACGGTGGATTTCGACAAAGTTACGAGTTTGGTCGAAGTAATGAGCGAGGCTTCACTCTGCATGTTGGGCGGCATGGCTGGCAGGCCAGTATTGAGCGCGATCGAGGAATTCCCGACTATTTGGAAGGGCAAGGCGTAGTGCTACGCACAGCTGTTCTGTTGCTCCTGTTGCTATTGATTGCTTGTGATTCTTCCGACCCCATCTCTGCCGACTCTACTGATGGCAGCAGCGGGACAAGTGCGACTCAGGAGACAGCGGTGCCTACGTCAGTATCGACCGAGGCCGCGAATCCAACCCCCACAAACACGCCACAGGCGACTCCTATATCCACGGCAATGACGGGCAATGGAGCTGCGAGCGCTACTGTGACTCCGTCTGTTGCGAAAACCCCACCACCGCGGGTGAGTGAACTTGAAGAATTTGTAGATGCCTATGGTTACCCCGAGAGTGCTGATTTCGGAACATTAATTATTGAGCGCTTGGGTATCGAAGCGAAGATAGCAGTCCGGAAGGTCAATAAAGATCAAGATATGCCCAACCCATATGGACCGGCTGACGTGGTGTTGTATGACTTAAGTGACTGGCCAGATATCGGCGGCATGCCAGGATCAGGGAATATGGTTTTAGCGGGCCACAGAGATTATTCAGGATGGGTTCCTTATGCAGGTGTGCGCTTTGGACCGAGCTGGGGGGTTTTCCAGAATCTCAATGCGCTTGGGTCCGACGATCGAATTTCGTTAGAGTACCAAGGTGAGCGATTTGATTATGAAGTCGCTCGTAAATGGATTGTGGATATCAGTTTGTCAGAGGAATCAGCAAACCCGAGCGAATTCTGGGTGCCATTCTGGCAAGCAGATCCAGGCGTCGAGTCGATCACACTTTACACGTGTGCAGGACAATTTAGCCAAGAGACATCATCCTATGACAAGAGGGTGATAGTGCGAGCTGTGCGAGTAGGGAGCAGGTGAGGGATGAAATCAACGTGAAGAAGACTGCACTTATTGCCGTATCAGATAAGCGAGATCTGGAGCCCTTGGTAACGAGCCTTAGCAATCAGGGGTGGGAGATTCTAGCGACCGGCGGAACAGCCAAGGTAATTACATCGCTGGGAGTTGCTGTGACTCAGGTTGCTGAGCGAACGCAAGTCCCGGAAATGCTGGGTGGCCGAGTTAAAACACTGCATCCTAAGATCCATGGTGGAATTTTGTTCCGACGAGGTAATTCATCGGACGTGCGCGAAATTGAGCAACACGATATCCAGTCGATCGATCTTGTTGTGTGCAATTTGTACCCGTTTAGGGAAACTATCGGCAACGCAGACCATACTGATGACGAAGCTCTAGATCAGATAGATATTGGTGGGCCCACCATGATCAGGGCGGCTGCTAAAAACTACAAAGATGTATTAGTTGTGGTCGATCCGACTGACTATGAGTTGGTGGTTGAAGCCCTGGAGGCCGGTATGGATGGGCTGTCCAACCTGCCGTTAACCACCCGTAGAAGCCTAGCAAGCAAGGCGTTCAGTCATGTCGCCAGTTACGATGGAGCAATTTCCGGCTATCTTGCGGGAGCTGATGAATCATTTCCAGGTGAATTAACAATAAGTGGTGTGCTTCGGTCGAATCTTCGATATGGAGAGAATCCACACCAGCGAGGTGCCTTGTATAGAGTAGAGGGAATTACAACTTCTGGCCTAGGTGGCTATCAGCAGCACCACGGACTTTCT
>CAXGQC010000024.1:0-19392 GCA_964011795.1 uncultured bacterium
CTGACTTCAAATCAGCTATGTCTGACTTGATCGCAGACAGATCAGATTTTATAGACGCGATATCTTCAGCGGACACCGGACTCTCACTGGCGCTGGAACATCCAGCAATCATTGCAAAAAGAAGCAACGGAACCGCAAAAAGACTCACTTTTTTTATTCTTATCATTAGGATGATCCTTTCAACCAAAATCGTGGTCTGCTCTGTCGTCAATGATGCCCACCCTAATGCAGTAGTTCAGTATTGCCAATAAGTACGAATAGATTTTTTTAGCACTCTTCGTTGGAGAGTGCTAAAATTGTGTCCAGCAATGCTACGGGGGTGCAGGTTTTGACTGACTTTATTACAGATCTCTCGGACAACACACAGATAGAAGCATCAACACTCATCATAGGGGTCGGGCCACAGTCCGACGGTGCCCCAGCACACAACGCGATCCTGCATCTAATTGAGGAATACTCAGCTATTCAAGTCGCTGAGCTCGACTCTGACGTCCTATTCGATATGTCAACTGAACGACCGCAAGTACTCTTGGACGAGTCGTCACAGAGGAAAATAGAGTGGCCGCAAGCATCATTCTGGTACTTAGAAAAAGAGAATATGGGACCAAAATTACGGGACTCAATCCCGGACGTTGGAACAGGCAATATTTTATTTTTTACAAGTCCCGAACCGCAATTTCACTGGAAGCGAATTGCAGATGAAATCATAAAAGTAACGGATCGGTTAGAAATCTCGACGGTTATTCTACTGTCGTCCTTTGACGGACCGGTGCCGTATCACCAAGAGTCACCTATTCTTGTGACTTCTACCGCTGCGGAGAGTGATTCGGAGAATCCGGCACATGATTTAGCTCAGAACATAGCCACGCGGGTATCGGGCAATTTCACCCTGCCCAGGTACCAAGGCGGGGCTACATTCACTATGGCACTTGGCACATTATTGCGTGACGCCGGGCTACAGATAACGACAATCAACGCCATAGCACCATTTTATGTGCAGGAACATGGATCACCGCACGCGATAGATGGACTTATCGGTGCTTTCGACGCTCTGTACGGAGTAGAAACAGACCGAGCTGAAATTCGACAGGAAAAAGAAGAGCTCGAAGCAAGACTCGAAGATGCGCGAACAAATGATTCTACGTTTGATACATTCATCACAGCGCTCGAGTCACAATATGTGGCATGGCAAGAAAACTTCGTCGCGACTGAGGAATCTGAGCTGAGCACTGAAGATATCATTGCCGACGTGGAAGCTTTGTTCGAGCCAGAAGACACTTCGAATACATAAGTGACTACAAGGGTAGTTGGATTCCATGACTTCAAATGCTCACCGAAAAGCAGTGTCTTACATAGACAAAACACGTGAATACTATGCTGCACAAGGTTATGACAGACCGTATAAGTGGGCATCCAACGATGACGCGCCTTTTTCGCGTCTCACTAAACCACTAGCAGAGTGCACTATCGGGCTGATAACGACCGCTTCTATACCAAAGCCAGGTGTGGGATTAATGGACGATCCTGGCCTGCTACAAACAGGCGACGTTTTTTGCGCCCCAAGCGATCCAACTCCTGATGCCTTGTATACGATGGATCGCTCGTGGGATAAAGAAGCAACTCACACTATGGACTTAGGGTCCTTCTTTCCTCTCGATCACCTAAAGTCCCTCGCACAGGATGGACTCATAAAGTCAGTATCAAACAGGTTTTATGGGATACCTACTGACTATTCGCAAAGACAAACTGTGGAAAATTATGCCCCGCAAATACAAAATTGGCTGAAGGAAGACAACGTTGACGCAGTCCTACTCGTCCCGTTGTGACCAGTGTGCCACCAGACTGTAGGTCTGGTCGCTCGACATTTGGAATCCAACGGCATTCCTACTGTGATTGCCGGATCTGCAAGGGACATCATCGAACAGTGTGGAGTACCCAGATTCCTCTTCACTGACTTCCCTCTTGGAAATCCCACCGGGATACCGTTTGATACTTCCATGCAAATAGAAATTACTTCCATGGCCATCTCAATGCTTGCAGACGCCAATCATCCGAGGACTACAATTCAAACCCCATTTAAGTGGGCTGATGAAAACTGGCGCGAAAATTTTATGCAGGTTACTGCCGACAATCAGGAATTACTAGCCAGAGCTGGAAGGCTAAGACGCAAACAGCAAGCAGCAAATAGTACAAAAGACTGAGTCCCCGCGGAGACGAAGGTGCGTTTACTTGTGGGTAGCCGTTTTATCTTCGACAGTGCTAACCTCCCAGTAGTTCGAAACGACAGCGAGGATCTATATGAGCGAACAAGACCCAAGCGCATTTGATACTAGAGAATTTAGAGATGCAATGGGTGCGTTTGCCACGGGTGTGACAGTTGTAACGATGGCGAAATCTGACGGCACGCTGAAAGCTATGACGGCGAATGCATTTTCGTCTGTTTCGTTGACGCCACCCATGGTACTGGTTTGCGTTGATAAAAACGGTTCGATGCATGACTGGCTCGACGAGGTTGATGCGTTCGGCGTGAATATTCTCACCGATGCTCAGCAGGAAGTCTCTAACACGTTTGCAAAAAGCGGTGAAAACAGTGAGCCGATGAGTGGTGTCGAGTATAAGATTGGCCCTCTTGGGGTCCCCGTAATAGAAAATGTAATCCTCTGGACCGCAGCTAGGATAGTCCACAAATATGATGCGGGGGATCACACAATAATGGTTGGACAGGTCGAAGCGTTGCGAACGAATGATACGACACACGGACCTTTACTCTTCCACAAAGGGAAATATCAACAGATAGGCGACCAAATCTAAAGGGACGGCACTATGCCAACAATAACTACAAACGGCATTCGGCAAAACTATGAACTTACAGGTTCTGGGCAGACCACTATGGTATGGATACATGGCATTGGATCTTCACTCGAATACTGGAGTAACGATCTCGAACAATTCAAGAACCTTCAGCATCTTTCATATGACGTTCGAGGGATGGGTAATTCAGAAGGAACTCCAGATGCAGTGTCTCTGGAAATCTGGGCTCAGGATTTGAGTATGCTCTTAGAATCACTTGATATAGAAAAAGCAATCATTGCTGGCTCCTCAATGGGTGGGGCAATAGCCCAGAGATTTGCAATCGACTTCCCCGAGAAGACTCAAGCACTTCTACTTCTATCGACTTCGAGTCGAGTGGGAGAGGCCGCAACAGCTCATTGGATGGAACAGGCAAACGAAACTGAGAGGAGTGGAAAAATATTTTTGGCCCAAGCTCAGCGTGCGGTAGCAAGCTACAACATGGATGAAGAACTTAAGAGCATAAGCGTTCCTACTCTGATCATAGTTGGTGATGCTGATCCAACCACACCTCCGGGAGGCTCGGTTATTATTTCGCGCTGCATCAATGACTCCGAACTAGAAATATACCCGGGTCTCGGTCATGCACCGCTGCATGAATCTGACGAACCTGTTCAGAGAGTCAAGGTATGGTTGAATTCACTTAAAAATGAGTAGGATGAACCTCGAGAACATAAAGTCTCTCCAAAACATGAACCGAGAAATTTAGATCGAAAAGCAGTTCCCTGCTAGTATAAAACTCGAGATCGTGGTGGGTGTGGCCTAATGGTTAAGGCTCCAGGTTGTGGTCCCGGCGATTGAGGGTTCGAATCCCTTCACCCACCCCACTCTCAAATCACTCGGGTATCTTACGGACGTGATCTTGAGCACCGTGGACAAATCATCGCGACAAAGCTCTACAAATACACTAGTTGGTACTGTTGTAATTGATGTGTTTTCTTTAGCAGCTGCAATCATCTTTACCCATGCAACCGGTCAACTACTTTTTCCCATCCTCATTATGGGCTTGGCATCCCTCATCACATTCGTTAGACTTCGCAGGCAACCAATCCCGTCAACATACCAGAGACAATTAATTGTCTATTTCGATGGGGATTGCGCATTTTGCAAGTGTGTATTATCGGCAATTCATGGAGTGTTCCTGCTGAAGCGAATTGAGTACCAAAGAGGGGACTCCTCCAAGGCCGTTAATCAATACATGAATGAGACCAACTCGTGGCTAGTTTGGTATCACGAAGGTGATTCATATATCCGTAGCGAAGCACTCTTGATCCTGCTAACTCACTCACCTCTCTTCATCTCTAATCAAGGATATATATTTATATTAATGAAACTGCTCAAGTCACCCCTCGATTTGCTATATAGAGTGATAGCAAATCGACGAAGTGTATTTTCAAAAATAATAAAATGTCGGGCATGACAGCATCTATAGTTAGTGTGGCACTCAAGAAGAAAACATATGAATCAGCTCTGCACCACAAAAAAAGGTTTCTTTTTTGCAAAAAGGCGTTGCAACGCTTTAGCCGCAGGCCAATGTGTATATTGCGGCGAATATTTTTGTTCTGGCTGTGGAGTCCTTGGGTCAGATTATCAAGAAGTATGTTGCAGACCCAAGTGTCTAGCCAAATACCAAGATCTGAATTCACATAAAGCCTGGATCAAAAGACAGACTCTAAAAAATAAGTCCGGGCTGTGCGGCTCGGAAGAATGTGAGTCTGAGGGACTTCATAGGTGCGAGCAGTGTTATCTTGACTTCTGCAGTAAGTGTCTCAAGCACGCACGAGCTCAGGTAGTACGTATACGAGACACCAAAATAGTAGACAAGATCATTTGCAAGCACTGCGTAGATCGACAAAAAATATGGCTAGCCGAATGACACTACTAGGCGCGGACCACCGGATTACTTAGGATCACCGTGATATCTCCCTCGCCGACCTCTACCTCACACACATCACCTGAAGAAATTTCTCCTGTTGTACCTGGGGTCCCAGTGAAAATTAGGTCACCTGGTTCTAGAGACATGTAGTGTGAAACACGTGAAATACAAGCAGCCACCGAATTAATCAGCAGCGAAGTGTTGGATTCCTGCTGAGTTTTTCCACTTATCCGACCCTCAATACTGGTATTCCAAGGATCAATCTCTGTCTCCATCCATGGGCCAACTGCGGTAAACGTGTCACTCGATTTCGCTCTCCACCACTGCAGGTCCGCCTGCTGCCAGTCTCGTCCAGAAACATCGTTCCCAGCTGTATAACCCGCCACATAGTCGAGTACTGATTCAGGAGCAACTTTTGAGCATGCCCTACCCATCACTGCCACCAATTCCGCCTCCATATGCACATTGGTCGAATCCGCTGGAAGCACTATCTCCTCCTGATGACCTATAAGTGAGGATGGTGTTTTAAGAAACGGTTGTGGCTCTGTCGGAGCAGTACGGTCACCAGCATGATCCATATAGTTGATGCCGATTGCCACAATTTTTGAAGGTGATGAAGGCACTAGGAATTTGACTGTCGCTATATCCAGAACTTCGCCTGTCTCAGGCCCAGGGGCAATTGGTGTTCCCTCAAGCGCTATTAATTTTTCCCCTTCAATGCGGGCAGTTAGTTCCCGCTCGTTGGTTTGAACTCTGGCAATCTTCATAACGTATCCAATCCCCTTAATTTTTGTCCGCGGTGTATATATTGTCGTAAAGATAATCCACTAAACCCGAGGTTAACTCATTTCGCTTCCAGTTCCAATACTGCCGAATCTCGCTGATCAGTCCGTTTTTGACTCGATAATGCTCCGAACCTCTGTAGACAAGTTGGCTACTATCGAGGTTACCTTTCATGGTCCATTCGATGGCGGCTGAATCTCCAGATTCTACGATTGAATCAACATGCCACGTAGCTTCACCATACCTTTCTCGCACATTCAACCAAAATTCACCAATGTTAGCGGCCCCACGAATAGGCGGATGATTCGTGTCATAGATCACTGCGTCCTTTGCAAAATGGGATGCTATGTCGGCGGCGGTACCATATCCACATGCGAGAAAATATTGAGTAATAAGGGTCTCAATTTTACCTCTAGACTGACTGCGTATCTCACTCACCTGATGACCCCAAATGCAAACCCAGCACTGAAGCCATCTCGGTGAGTGAAGCACTGCCATGTTCCGAAGCAACATTATTACCAATGATGGCTTCGGCCAGCTCGATCAAGACATCACTGGCCTCTGGAGTATCCAAATCATTATCCATCGCGTTTTGGAATCGTGTTCGATAGCTTTGCAGAGTCTGGATATCGGTCGCTGTACTATTAGTAGTCGTTGCCGCTAGCTGGAGTCTTCCTGCAAATCCTCTATTCTCGGCAAGCCGTTCACTGTCATAATCACGATCTTCACGATACTGTACTCTGGCTAGGTCCAGGCGGATGTCGTTGCCCGAATATCCCTGTTCTACAAGCTCACTCACCCGAACAAGATTTCCCAGTGACTTGGACATCTTTACTCCGTCAAGTCGCATAGTCCCATTGTGCATCCAATAGCCTACGTAAGGCGAACGGCTCGTGATTGATTCGCTTTGGGCAATCTCCGAGGCATGGTGTGGATATCGAAGATCTTTCCCGCCACCATGTATGTCTAATTGGTCGCCCAAATGAGTTTGCGCCATGATGGAGCACTCGATATGCCACCCCGGGCGACCAACTCCCCACGGCGACTCGAACTTCGCTCCGGGGAATGACGATGGTTGCCAAATCAAAAAATCAAGAGGTGATCTCTTGAGTTCAGCTGGTTCCGCAGGCATGGAATCAGATTCATAAGTGGCTAACTGAGAATTATCCAAACCGATTAGAGCTCCGAGAGATTGATCTTGAGTTGAATCGAAGAAAATATAGCCAGAATTCTCGTATGCGAATCCGGTATCAACGAGTTTATTTACCCCAAAAATAATTTCGTCAATCGTTTCGGAAACTCGTGGATACGAATCAGGTGGCAAAATATTAAGATAGGACATCTCATCCAGATAGATTTGATGATTTATATCGGTCAACTCTGCGATTGACAAATCTCTTTCTTCGGAGACGCGAACCATATCATCATCAACGTCAGTAATGTTTTGAATATGCCGGACTGTGTAACCATTAAAATCCAACCATCGCCGCAGAACATCAAAAGCAACCGCAGTCAACGCATGACCCAGATGACCAACCTCATAGGGGGTGATCCCACACACATACAGCTTCACTTCTAGCTCAGAAAGAGGAGTGAATTCCTCCACCTCACCTGACAAGGTGTTATAAAGATGTAGGTCCCTATATGGTCGTGGTTCTAACACGAGTCAAATTCTAACCGTTTTGGCGCCCGCAGCACATCACAATTCGATCCATCTCTTAAGGTCTAACTGCTCTCTTTGGTCGGTCCGCAATTCTATGAAGGAGCGGTTGAGCAAGTTCCACAAACTGACAGGCAATTTTTCGAGTATCGCGGGGATCAATAAGATCGATAACGTCAAATTTCTGTGCCGCCCGCAGCGGACTACGCAACCGTAAAAGTCTCTCTTCTATCATAGTTCGGTGTGCTTCGGGATCGGGCGCAGATTCAATTTCCCGCCTGTATGCCGCAGCTACGCCACCTTCGATTGGAATTCCACCCCACTCACCTGCGGGCCACCCGAATCGTAGATTCAAACCATCTGGCTCACCTAAGCTATTCGGGGCATCTGCTGCCACGCCATATGACTTTCTGACATTAAATTCAACCTTAGGAACTTTTGCTTCATGTGAGGCGATAAGAGCACGGACACCTCGCCGCATAGTTGCTTGTTTTTCTGCGGCAGATCCGAGCATAAAGCCAGGCATATCCAAAAATATGACCATAGGAAGGTTGAACGTGTCGCAAAGATCAACAAAATGGGTATATTTGTCCGCGGCATCCCCATTCATAGCGCCAGCGAGTACCAGTGGATCGTTTCCAACCACTCCAACGCTATAGCCCCCGAGCCTAGCGAAACCCGTAATAAGCGAACCGCCGTAGTAGCGGCGCATCTCGAAAAACTCACCATTGTCGACCACTAGTTTGATCAATTTACGAGGATCGTACGGATGGCGCCTTTCCTGAGGCATTATGGTCAGTAACTCTTCCGGACGCCGATCCACTGGGTCATCATTTTCTACTCGAGGAGCAACCTCAGATGTCGTATCAGGTAAGTATGACAAGAAGGATTTTATCTGCTCGAAGGCTTCTTCTTCTGAATCAGCCTCGTTATCAATCTGTCCACTGGTATGAACATGAACTGCTGCACCTCCCAGTTGTTCCTTATCAAGGTCCTCACCTAAGGCTCGACGAACTACTGGGGGGCCTGAAGGAAATATCTGAGATTTACCCTTAATCATGACAGTAAAGTGGGACATTAGTCCGAAAGCTGCTGGAGCTCCCGCTACCGAACCCATAATACCCGCTGCAACAGGCACTTTACTCAAAAGTTCCAGTTGTCTGTACCAGATGTTCCCGCCTGGTAACCCCATATGTCCGGCGGCCTCATCTGACTTGGAAGAGTGGCCAACCCCTTCGATGAATTGAACGTAAGGGATTCCATACTGCAGGGCCAAACGTTGAGTAAACTGGGAAGCTCCCTTGTGCACATTGTGTGGACTGCCGCCCGAAATCGTAAAATCGTCACCACCAATTGCAACGTTGCGACCGTTTATTTTTCCCATCCCCAGTACATACGCTCCGGGCAGGAATTCTGTCATATTGCCATCAGCGTCATATTCGGCAGCACCAACCATTGGCCCAGCCTCGAAGAAACTCCCTGAATCGAGGAATTTTTCGATCCGCTCTCTGATGGTGTAACGGTCACCGTCGTGCTGTCGTTTAATCCGGTCAGGCCCACCCATTTCTCTGGCGAGTGACCGAATGTAGTCCATCTCATCCAGAGCTTTTTCCCATGGCTCCCCTGGCTTCCAAGAATCTCTGTTAGGGTCAATTGGCATTTGAATTCTCCTAGTATTTTCAATGAAGAGTACTCCAATTTAATCAAAAGCAACAATCCGCGCTCTCGGGGCGCTACTATCAGCCTTAAGAGGGAGCTAGAACGATGGCAAATTTACAGGAAAGAAACGATCTTAGCGAGGCTATGGGACCGCTTAAAGGCCTAAAGGTTCTGGACTTCACCCAGTTCCAGAACGGACCCTCTGGGACAGTAATGCTATCCGATATGGGTGCCGATGTGTTGAAAATAGAACGCCCCGGTGATGGTGATCCCGGTAGAGCATTAGGTCTTCGTCCGGATGGTTTCTGTGGCTACTTCGAAGCACACGATCGTGGAAAGCGGTCCATGACAGTTGACTTAAAAACGAGCGAGGGTATCCGGCTAATACACCAGCTCGCTGTTGACGCAGATATTGTCACTGAGAATTTCCGGCCAGGCGTAATGGATAGATTAGGTGTTGGATACGAGGCTCTCAAAGCAACGAATCCGCAGATCATATATGCCGAGAACTCCGGATTCGGTCCAGTCGGTCCATACGCAGAGAGAACCTGTTTCGATATAGTCGCGCAGGGACTAAGTGGTGCAATGCTGTCACTCGGAGGTGGAATAGATTCCGTACCTGTACAAGGTCCTTGGGGGTTAGCTGATCAAGTCGGCGGGATAATTTTTGCGTATGGAATAGTGCTCGCGGTGGTAGCGCGGGAGCGATTTGGTGTAGGTCAGCGGGTAGATGGCTCGCAAATAGGGGCGATGATGACATTACAGGCCGGGTCGGTCGTGCCATACCTGCACACTAACATCCAGCCTGATCGATTTAACAACCCTGTCTTTGCCGCCTATCAGACATCTGACGACAAATGGCTCACGATAGGGATACTGACACCAAAATGGTGGCCAGCGCTCTGCCTCGCGATCGAGCGAGAAGATCTGATGATTGATGAAAGAAGTGAATCCCCGTTTGCCCGCCATGAAAATAGAGACTGGCTTCATGCTGAACTCGGGAAAGCATTTAAAAAACTACCTGAGGCAACACTACTACAACGTCTCAATGACTCTGACGTGCCTTGTGCGCCAGTTCTTGATTATGAAGGCGTCGCAAACGAGTCACAGTTCTGGGATAACGGCTATCTGGTTGATCTGGAGCACTCAAAGTTTGAAAACCATAGAACTGTAGGAATACCAATAGCTCTAAGCGAGACTCCTGGGCGAGTACAGGGACCTGCGCCAGAATACAGTAACGATACAGAAGCTGTGCTAACCCGTCTGGGATATGACGGAAGTCAAATCGAAGAGCTTCGTCAACACGGGGTCATCTAGACGTTAACACTCTAACCTCAGGACGTACTGAGTGCGTTTCGGACAGCAGGCAGTATCTCACGAGGTACCCGCTCCAAGTATGACTCTGGTCCCTCATCGGGGGTAGGTGGGTTTGGGATTGGGTGCAGAACCACATGCTCGAACTCGATGTCATTTTCCGCAGCGGTGTAAAGAACGTTGAGCAGCTGAGTAGAAATATCATCATTGCCACCAACAAGCGCAAATGATCTAGCCTGCTCGGTACTAATGAAATCCACGACACTCCCGCTGGCCACCAAATCTGACGAGTGATGGAAATCCGGCCAGACATCTTCATTCGCTTTTAATTCCTCGGGGTCAGGTCCATTCCACTCATACCCTAGATTCTCAAACAGCATAGGAGAATATTCAAAATAGCCGGCAGCCATCGATTTAGCCATAAGGGTAGCTTGTTCGATATGGTCATGAAGGACAGTATGAAAAATAATACCTAATCCAACGTCTTTTTTGTCTCGACCTGCTTCCTCGGCCCCTTTCCAAATCATATTGATCGAGGACAAAATATTATCGGAATGGGTACCCACCCGGATGAATACACCATCGGCCACCGCACCGGCCATCTTAAGCGTTCGAGGACCACCAGCAGCAAGCCAAACGGGAACAGGCCGTGCAAAAGGCAACTTGGCTGGCCTGTCAGCACCCACTTCCACATGATTCCCATCAAGAAAGTTTTTCGTCAATCCAATGGCTTCGCGTAGCTGTCTCACCCGTGCCGGTTCAAGACCGGCCAACCTAACCGCTGTATCACCGGCTCCATACGTAAGCACAGTTCTTCCTTCTGCGAGTTCCGCAATTGTAGAGATACTTGATGCTGTAACCGAAGGATGTCTCGTGATTGGATTTGTCAGTAGTGGCCCGATTGTGATGCTTTTAGATGCCTCTGCCGCCGCGGCAAGTAGCACATAGGTATCTCTTCTTCTGAGTTGTGAATCTGGAAGCCACGCAGCGTCCCAGCCACACGACTCAGCTCTCGCGACGTCCTTGGCGTATGTAGCCACACTACTGGCATCGTTTCTGTTCAGACCAAATTTCGGAACCCGCATAAAAGTTAATTTATCCCCCTGAATTAATGTCGGTAAGAATCTTCATCGTCTCCGCTAGAGTGTCCAGCCGTTCCCCGATACTGTCTCCATAGGGACCAACACGAAAGGTGTTAACACCTGCATCTTTGTATGCTTTCAATTTTTCTGCTATATCAGCTGAAGAGCCAATAACTGATGAATTGATAACCATCTCAGTTGGCACTTCTCGTCTGGCAGCATCGCGTTCCCCGTCTATCCATAGTCTCTGAATTTTTGTTACCTCGTCAGCCCAGCCCTGGCGGCGATATGCATCAGCGTAAAAATTTTGGGTCCTCGAACCCATAGCGCCAATCTGAAAAGCCATTGAAGGTTTGAGCTCTTCAGCGGCCTGCTCGATATCATCCGTGAATCTCACAGTCCCTCCAACTGCTATATCAATATCACTGATTGATCTGCCAGCGCTCTCTGCCCCGTCACGTATAGGTTTCAAGAATGTTTCAGCCGCTTCAGGTAAAAAAGACGTGCCCAGCCAGCCATCAGCGCACGCTCCGGTCATAAACAAGTTTTTGGGACCAAGTGAAGCCACATAAATAGGTAGATTTGGGGATACAGGAGCACCGGATCTTAAAGCTTTCCCTAGGCCAGTACCCCCGCGTTCGACGGACAATGGTAGCTCCCAAAATTCTCCCTCATACGCAAGTGTTTCACCGTTGAATATCCGCCTGCAGACCTCAATTATTTCTTTGGTATGAGAAACAGGCTTTTTGAATCGGATACCGTGCCAACCTTCGATTACTTGAGGACCACTCGTTCCAAGCCCCAGTAAGAATCGACCTCCAGACATCGAATCCAAAGTCATAGCGGTCATTGCAACGAGAGACGGAGTCCTCGTACCAACCTGAAAGATTCCGGAACCAAATTTCAGAGTCGAAGTTTTTGCTATAAGGTACGCCAAAGGAGTAGCCGCATCATGGGCCCAGGCTTCCGCACTCCATAGTGAATCAACGCCTAGTTTTTCTGCACCCACAGCATATTCTGTGGCTTCTTCCCAATCTTCAATCGCATAGCGGTTCAAACCAACGGACGCCTTCATATGTCTCCCCTCAAAGTATTAATAGGACGCGATATCCACCCATGGTAAATCAAACCCAACACCATGTGTCTTAAGCATTAAATTACACCAGCGAACTTACAGGTAACGCCGCCACATCAAACTTGGCCTAGTATTAGCTAATGTCTCTAATCTACCAAAATTAAATGGAGTGATCCTTGAGAACTATCGTCGATAAAGCACCATTCCACTACGGATGGGTCATTGTAGTCCTCGGCATTTTTGGGAACATGGTTGGTGCCGGCACTACCTTTTGGACTATGGCGGTATATATACCACTGATCGCTGACGAATTTCAAAGTACGAGGACTGCAGTAGTAGCTGCATTCACCGTTGGACAGATCACGTTCGCAGCCATGGCACCATTTATTGGCTCGTACTTTGACAGAAAGGGTGTCCGACGATCGATCTTCGTTGGAAGTATCTTGGCGGCGTCTGCATTTTTATTCACTGCGCAGGCTGACACGGTATTCAAAGTTTTTTTAGGATGGACATTACTCTCAGCCACCCGGAGTCTATTAATGGACCTTCCTTTTAACTGGCTCATAACAAGGTGGTTCGCCGGCAGAAAACAACAGGCTGCGCTAGGTGTAGTAACTGTTGGATTTGGGTTCGGCGGAGCCATCCTACTACCTGTTCTAAATCAAGTGGCTTCATCCTACTCTTGGCGCGCGTCGATGTTCGTTAGTGCACTTCTTCTTCTGTTATTTCATGGATTCTTAATTCCGATGTTTATACGAAATACGCCTCAACAACTTGGTCTGGCTCAGAATAGCTCTACGCTTGAAACTTCATCACAATACAATTCCGAGAATCTGACCGGGATGACAGTCCAATCTGCGATTCGTACGCCCGCATTTTGGATTGCAGCCACCGGCCTATTTTTATTTTATGGAGGACAGACGCTTTCCTCTTTAATAATTGACTTTTTCTCCAATGCAGGGCTCACATTTGGTGCGTTTGCAATCGCGCTCACCGCCTGGATTAGAACTGGGCTTCGAATCCCACTAGGCCTAACCATGGCAAGAATTGATCGCGTGTATCTTCTGTCAGCATTAGTTTGTCTTTCCCAAGGCCTGGGAGTATTTGCACTATTATTTGCTCCTACTGGAGTGCCACTGATTATTTGGATACTCCTGTGGGGCATCGGAGGTGCATTTGCACCAATGGTGGGGCCTCTGGTAACCACTAAACTGTTTGGTGTTAAACATTACGGAGCGGTATCTGGGGCAATACAGGCAATCGGTTTCTCAGGACAGATGATTGCGCCAATTTTGGGAGCTATGTTATTTGATATCCGAGGAGATTACCAACTGAGCTTTTTAATCTATAGTATTTCTTTCGGCCTCGGCGCTCTTCTATTTGCGATTCTTAAGACTCCCAATACTTCAAGTGGGCAAGGTGCCGAAAGTTGACCTAAGGCCGCTCGTTTGACTAAGAACCATGCTAATCTTCCTCTCTAGAAATATTTACTCAGCAGATTAGGAAATCATCATGGGAAGTTTTGACATCGTAGTGATCCCTGGCGATGGGATAGGTCCTGAAGTTACCACCCAAGGCGTACGAATCCTCGAAACAATCTCCGAAAAATTTGGACACGAATTCTCTCTGGACGAGCATCCAGCTGGAGGCGGACTTATTGATGCGGAAGGGGTAGCGATAAGAGACGAAACTCTCGATCGAGCTGCTAAAGCCGATGCAGTTCTCTTTGGAGCCGTTGGCCTCCCAAAGTTCGATAATGATGCGAATGCCACAGTCCGACCGGAAGATGCAATTCTAGGCCTCAGGAAGACCTTAAACCTCTGGGCAAATATACGACCCGTAAAAGCCATTACCGCTCTGACTGGGGCCTCCCCTCTCAAGGCAGAATTAGTGGACGGAGTCGATATGGTTGTGATTCGAGAGTTGACGGGTGGGCTATATTTCGGTGAACCACGCGAGAGAAGAGTCAATAGTGATGGTCTTCGTGAAGGTGTAAATACCATGTATTACCGAGAGGATGAAGTGGCGCGAATAGCTCATCTCGGATTCCAAATAGCAAGAGGACGCAACAAGAAACTCACAAGTGTCGACAAAGCGAACGTGCTTCACGTTTCTAGGCTTTGGAGAGAAATCGTTGACGAAGTCAAGACTGAGTATCCAGACGTTAGCCTCGAGCATGTCATCGTAGATGCCATGACAATGCATCTATTGCAACGTCCTAGAGACTTTGACGTGATCATAAGTAGTAACATGTTCGGCGATATTCTTACGGATGAGGCATCCGTACTCCCGGGTTCGATGGGATTGCTTCCATCAGCCTCACTTACAGACACATCAGATACAGGGGTAGGATTAGGGCTCTATGAACCTATCCACGGTACCGCCCCAGACATCACTGGACAGGGCATCGCCAACCCTTTGGCAATGATACTCTCAGTCGCCCTCCTACTTAGACATTCTTGTGGATTAGAGGAAGAAGCTACAGCCATCGAAGCAGCAGTGCAGACGACAATCAATGACGGCCACAGGACCATCGACCTTCTGGAAAACAAGAACGATTCGTATCTATCTACCGAATTGATGACCGACGAAGTAATGTCGCGGTTACTCCAAAACTAACTTCTAGTGGATATTGCTTGATTCAGGACCGCAACTCTATGATCAACCGATAAGGATCAGCAGAAAATATCATGAACAGTACTCAACCAAGTAATCCAGAAATACTGATATATGACACCACCCTGCGAGATGGACTTGGTATGGAGGGACTTTCGCTCTCCTTACAAGACAAGCTGGAGATTACAAAAAAATTAGACCTTCTAGGAGTACATTATATTGAGGGCGGGTATCCCGGTTCTAATCCCAAGGACGCAGAATTTTTTCATCTTGCCAAAGATCTCACCCTACTTAATGCAAAGCTAGTGGCATTTGGTTCGACACGAAAGCCTGGAGGGAATGCATCCAGTGATCCCGCTATTCGAGCGGTCCTTGACGCGGGTACAGAGGTGATCACTTTAGTTGGCAAGGCTTCATCGAAACAGGTAACTGAAGTCTTACAGACGACTGAAGAAGAAAATTTGTTAATGATCAAGGATTCTTTTTCTGAATGTACAGGGCTTGGGAAAGAAGCCATATTCGATGCTGAACACTTTTTCGATGGATATATTGAAGATCCCGACTACAGTCTTAAGACACTCTTGGCGGCAATTAGAGGAGGGGCCTCAACAGTAGCCTTGTGCGACACCAACGGCGGTAATATGCCGTGGATGATATGGGAAACCGTTGGAGAAGTCGTCAAATTTCTAGAAGAAACAGATAATTCTGGGGTTCGAGTCGGAATCCATACACATAACGATACTGATAACGCCGTAGCGAACACCCTAATTGCAGTACGTGCTGGTGCATCACAAGTGCAGGCCGCCCTCAACGGATGGGGGGAAAGAACCGGTAACGCAAATATCGTCTCAGTCATTGCAAATCTCAAACTTAAGCTGGGATTCGATGTCATTTCTGATGAACAACTCACTCGCCTCACTGAAACAGCCGGCATAGCGCAAGAGTTGGCAAACTTACAAATGAATCCACAACAACCGTATGTGGGTAGCGGAGCATTTGCTCACAAAGCAGGCCTGCATGTGGCGGCTATTGTGAGATCACCTGGCTCTTATACCCATGTTGATCCAAGGAGTGTCGGTAATATCGAGCGAGTATTGGTGTCCGAATTATCGGGTCGGAGAAATATCGCCCAAAAGTTGAAAGAACAGGGAAGTTCACTCGAACTATCAGAGGCTCAGGCAGAGAAGGTTCTGTCACGAATCAAAGCACGGGAAGCTGAGGGTTCAGCATTTGAATCAGCTGAAGCGTCTTTTGAAATGGTCGCTAGGCGCACACTTGATAATTACCGACCAGTGTTTACGTTGGAAGATTTCGTTATTGTTGAACGACGTCGCCCAGATGCAGGAGAAATTGTAGGTGCAAAACCAGATGCAAAAGCCGGGACTGAAAGTTCTGGAAACGAACAACCTGCAGCCCTTACCTACAATGACATGCAGGCTGAAGCAATGATTAAAATACGCGTTGGTGACCAACTAACACAGGTTGCGGCCGACGGTAATGGACCAGTGGCTGCCATGGATGCAGCGGTCCGCAAAGCATTAACCGAAAATTATCCTGAAATTGGGGATACCTATTTAACCGACTACAAAGTCCGAATAATCGACTCCAGTTCTGGGGCCGATGCTGCGGTCAGAGTGTTAGTTGAGTCCAGCGATGGGCGAACCAGATGGCGTACAGTTGGTGCTTCAACCGACATAATCGAGGCATCTTGGTTAGCACTCCAAGATGCCTACGAATACTGGATTATTCACAATCAGGAGTAGTCCCCATGGACCCGAAAACTAATTTTCTACAGTCGTAGCTTCCCGTGAGAAGGCTGACGGCGGCGTTGCTTACCAGCTGCCAACTGCTCTTCTTTCTCGATATCGGCCGGGTCACAGCGCTCCTGCTCATGCACGTAACCACAGGCCACGCACGAGCCGAAGAGACCATACCAGTCCTCTTCTATAATCATCATTCCCTGACAACGGGGACACCGTTTGGGCGGCGTACTTACAATTGGCATGACAACATACCTCCGGATAACAAAACGCTCCAGTAATACTGGAGTTAACGCTGATCCGGGCGCCGCCGAGGTTAGCTGTCGGGTTCGGGCCGATCAGAAAAAGCCCGTCTCAACCCTAAGACTGAGATTCACCCCTCATTTGGTTCCCCCGGTTCCCTAAGGAAATTAGGCGGCCACACAAGTCGTGACAGCCCAACTCTACGCAAAATTACTAATCATGTCAAGATGCCACGAGCACAGACAACTAAAATATGTACGTAGAGAATCTCCAAGAAAATGTGATCTATGACTGCAAATTCAATCATCGTCGAAACTGTCCACGCTATTGAAGGACTAGAAGTACCACATGATGCCGCACTGAATTCTGCAAAACAAAGGCAAGCTCAGCTCACTAAGCCAGTTGGATCATTGGGTAAGCTCGAGCTCCTTGCACTGCGTGTTGCAGGGATCACCGGCAATATGTCACCAGTCCTAAAAAATAAAATCATATATATAGCTGCGGGAGAGCACGGGGTAACAGACGAAAATATATCAGCCTATCCTCAAACGGTAACGCCACAGATGGTGTCGAATTTCTTGAGCGGTGGCGCAGCCATAAACGTTCTTGCCAACCAACTAGGAATCGGAGTTTTAGTCGTAAACGCAGGGGTATATGGTGATTTTGCCCCACACGACATGCTGATTGATATAGGGATACCTACAAGAACTGCAAACATAAGGACAGGACCGGCTATGACCAACGATGTCGCGGCCGAAATTGTAAGCAAAGGAATCGAACTCATATCTTCTCGGCACGTTGACGAACATATAGATATCGTCGGCCTAGGTGAGATGGGAATAGGCAACAGCACATCCGCAAGCGCAATAATATCTGCGAATTCGAAGCTGGATCCGATGTATACAACGGGAATAGGAACAGGACTTGATGAAGCGGGACATCAGCGAAAGATACAAGTGATTCGCGATGCATTAGAGATAAATCACACGGTGTTGAACAAAATTTACAGCGATCCTATCGAAAAATCACTTTCCTACCTAGCCGCAGTTGGTGGACATGAAATTGCGGCTCTAACAGGTATCGCCCTCGGTGCTGCTGCTAATCGAATTCCAATCGTAGCGGACGGGCTAATCTCCACGGCCGCAATTCTATTGGCTCAGATAGCACAACCAAAATTAGCTAACTTCGTTATTACTAGCCATTCGTCGACCGAACCGGGGCATTCGATCGCCCTAGATAGTATGCAGCTAGACCACCCGCTATTGGATCTAGAAATGAGACTTGGTGAAGGTACTGGCGCTGCGCTTGCAATAGGATTCTGTGATCTAGCTTGTCATTTACTGAATGACATGTCTACATTTGATGAGGCAGAAGTGGATCAATCCAATCAAAGTAAGTAAAAACGATTCGTGCTTGTTGACAATTCAGATAAGGATTTGAGATATGGCCCCTAAAGATCTTTTAGTACAAATAAAGACAGCGATTGGATTCCTAACCGTGCTTCGAATTCCCAGTGTTGGAGTTCAGCCAGATGATGTGCTCGCAAAATCAACTATTTGGTTCCCGATTATAGGACTCATCATAGGAGCGATAGCGTACGCTACAGGTAGCTTGGCCACCGCTATATTCAGCCACAATATAGGGGCGATCACTATAGTGACTTTTTTATCGGCCGTATCTGGCGGTTTGCATCTTGATGGCCTGGCAGATACCGCTGATGGGATGGCAACCCCAGGTGATAAAGCCGATAAATTGGGAGTGATGAGCGCCGGGAACACGGGACCGGCAGGTAGCGCAACTCTAATAATGGTACTGCTGTTGCAATGGGCAGTCATAGCAGAAATCCTGCAAATCGAGAGTAACATCATGAGATTCATGGCTATTACAGGATCTGTTCTTATATCTCGCTGGACAGCCATCCCTATGTCTGCTTTCTTTCGGCCAGCCCGCCTAAGTGGATTGGGAAAGTCGATGCAGTTAAAGCCTAAAGCCCCTATTACCACAATCGGATTGAGCATCGGGCTCGTACTGATCAGTCTTTTGGTGGGATGGAGTGGGATTGTGTTCCTAGTTGTTGGATTACTTTCAAGTACTTTTGTATGTCAATTAGCTGCACGACAAATAGACGGGATCACAGGTGATGTTCTAGGTGCCAGCATCGAGATTTCACTAACCGTTACGCTTTTACTATTCCTATTCGTCAGTATGCAAACAGACTTTATACCGTCACCACTCTGGGGCTGAAATGTCAATTGAACAAACAAGTAGCCTCACCCTCATTACTGGCGGAGCACGGAGTGGGAAATCTACTTTGGCTCTCAATTTGGCTGAAGAATTGATTTCCAGTGGCTTCGATAACCCTCTTTTTATAGCAACGCTTCAACCCGAAGATCCTGAAATGGATTACAGGGTAGAACGCCATAAAAAACAACGGAGTCAAAGCTGGCAAACAATTGAAGAATCGATCCAGTTGC
>CAXGQC010000025.1:0-18927 GCA_964011795.1 uncultured bacterium
TCCTCGAAAGAAACAAAAAAACGGGTACTTCCTGGATCCCCTTGACGTCCACATCTTCCACGTAGCTGATTATCAATACGCCGCGCCTCATGCCTCTCCGTACCAATAACGTGCAATCCGCCTAATTCTTTTACACCGTCACCCAGCTTGATATCTGTACCACGTCCAGCCATGTTGGTCGCAATTGTCACGGCTCCGTTCTGGCCAGCAGCTTCAATGATTTGTGCCTCTCGTTCATGCTGTTTAGCGTTAAGCACTTGATGATTAATTTGAAGCTTTCTCAACCGATCAGATAATCCCTCCGAACTTTCAATAGATATCGTTCCAACCAAAACAGGTCTACCTGTGCGGTGCTTCTCTTCGATTTCACTCAGCACTGCTTCCCATTTATCTTCCTGGTTTCGAAAGACCAAGTCTGGGCTATCATCTCTTGCTACAGGCTTATTCGTAGGGATAACGAGTACATCCAATTTATAGATTTCATTGAATTCCTCTGCCTCAGTCACCGCAGTACCAGTCATTCCTGAAAGTTTTTTATAAAGACGGAAATAATTCTGGATTGTAATCGTCGCGTAAGTGACTGACTCCTGCTGGACATTTACTCTCTCTTTGGCCTCAACTGCTTGATGCAATCCGTCAGACCATCTTCGACCCTCCATAAGTCTTCCGGTAAAATCATCGACAATTATTATCTGTCCATCAGAAACCACGTAGTCTTTGTCTTTCTGATAAATGACGTGGGCCTTAAGCGCAGACTCTAGGTACCGGGTGAGGCGGAAATTCTCAGGAGCGTAGATATTATTAACCCCGAGTATTGTTTCAAGTCGCTCGATACCTTCTTCTGTCAAAGTGATGGACTTGTTTTTTAGATCAACTGAAAAGTGGACCTCTTGAGCAAGCAGGGGCACTATTTTCGAAAATTTTGCATATAAAGATACATCGTCCTGAGCAGTTCCACTTATTATTAATGGGGTACGTGCTTCGTCTATCAGGATTGAATCAGCCTCATCTACAATGGCAAAGCTCAGCAAGCCTTGAGATCTTTCCTCTGCCGAGGTTGCCATATTGTCTCTCAAATAATCAAATCCAAATTCATTATTTGTCCCATAAACAATGTCGGACTCATATGCCTCCGCTCTAGATACTTCTATAAGGTGCTCGAAGGTGGATTTTTCAGATACAGCACCACTCGAGTATCTCCAGGCGGTGCGATCACTTTGGATGACTCCGATCTTTAACCCAAGTAAGTCAAGTGCTGGCGCGTACCACTGAGAATCTCGACGTGCGAGGTAGTCATTAACGGTTATGGAATGTGCGGAGTTACCTGTTAGTGTGTGCACGTAAAGAGCTAGAGTCGCGACTAGTGTTTTACCCTCACCAGTGCGCATTTCAGCAATCTGGCCGTTTATCAGTGCGACAGCTCCTTTGAGTTGCACGTCATAGGCCAATTCTCCAGTAGTTCTGTTTACTGCTTCCCTAATTATCGCCAGTGCTTCAGGCAGCATTGAATCAGGTACGCTCTCATTATTTTCGCTCTGCGATATGTCTAGTTTCAGAGCATTGCTTTTGGCAGCTAGCTCCTTGTCTGAGAGCTCACTGAGTTGAGAAGCTAGAATCCTCACGTTAGTAGTCAGTTCGTCCATTTCACGCAGAACGCGTTCGTTCGAGTCTCCGGAGAACAGTTTTTTTACGAAATTTAGAGCCATAGTTATAGGATAACTAGTGTCTGAGTCACTCGCGCATTTTCACACTTTTCATTTGTTGAAAAGCGCGCCTACTGAGCCCCCACTATGAATTCGGTTGATAGCATCGCCTAATAGTGGTGCTATGGAAATTGTTTTCTGTGGTATCGATTGGAATTCACCTCGGACTAGTGGAAGGGTGTCGGTGAAGATTATTTCATCTATGCCAGCATCTTGGTGATCTAAAAGTTCATAGGCCCGAGCAGCGAAAACTGGATGGACACAGGCAACCCTTACTGTGCGGGCACCGTTGGCTCTGGCTGTATCGACGGCCGCCGCAATCGTGCCACCTGTCAGTATCTCATCATCAAGAACAAGACAATCCCTGCCTTCGACGGATCCGACTAGATTCATAGCCTCTGCAACTTCGTTGTTACCCGTTCTTTGTTTATCGACAATAGCGAAGTCACCTCCTATCCGTTCGGAAAGATCTCGTGCCATTTTGGCTCGTCCTGAATCAGGTGCAACTACAACTGGTGAAAGCTGGCTGATTGATCCAAAATAGTCTGCTAGTAGAGGAAAGGCTGTTAGCTCATCGACCGGAACATTGAAAAACCCCTGGATTTGTCCCGCATGCATGTCCATCGAAAGCAGGCGGTCTGCTCCAGCTGTTTCAATAAAATTTGCAACAAGACGCGCTGTGATTGGTATGCGTGGTTGGTCTTTCTTATCACTTCTGCCGTAGGCATAGTAGGGCACAACAGCCGTAATCCTGCCAGCTGATGCCCGGCGTGCAGCATCGATCATGATGAATAACTCCATGAGACTCGTGTTTACGGGCGAGACAATAGGCTGCACTATGAAAACATCACGTTCTCGAACATTGTCGAGATACCGAACGAAGACCTCTTCGTTAGAAAATTGGAAAACGTCGCAGTCTCCAAGTTTGATACCCATATGTGAGCAAATTTCTTCGGCGAGGGCGGGGTGGCCGTTTCCGGAGAATATAGCTATTTCATTAAAAGTTGTTGCCATTATTTCTCCTCACGATATCCTTCCGTGCTATCTGGATGTTAACCCTACTTCTCTCTAGGAGGTTACAACTCTCGAAGAATCAGGCTTACGTATTCTGATTTTTTTCCAATATAGAAAAATTGCTAGAACCGGAAGCACTCCAAGAACTAAAAAGACCTTTTCAATACCCAGAGCGATGATTAAAAAGCTGAAACCAGTTTGACCTAAAATTGCGCCAAAGTCCCAGGCTAATGTGTAAGTGGCTAGCGAAGAGGCCAACTCGCTCGGTGGGGCACGGTCCACAATCAAGGCTGCAATAATTACCTGTACACCGGCATTTCCAAGTCCAACGAAGAGTCCAGAAAGCAACAGTGCATTTGCGGTGTCAGCGTATGCCAAATTTACAAGTCCTGCTGTCATGAGGAGTAGTGTGGGCAGGAGGATTGTCCCCCTTCCGAACCGATCGGAGAGCCATCCGACAAGTGCTCGGCAAGCTAGTTGCCCGAGCGCAGCGGCTTGCCAGAAAGTTGTATAGTTCTCTATCGACTTGCTTTCTGCGAGTTGCGGCAATAACCCGGTGATGGCCATATATCCAGTTGCCGTTGAGAGGAAAATCAGCATCGGCAGTAATGCTGATTTTGCAATGCCATTGATCGGATTGATCAGGTACCCAATATTGGTTAGCGGTTTAGCTTTTATCTGTAGGGGATCACCCATTAAGGTTACAGAAATCAGCGCAATTAAAGTACTACTTCCTGCCACCAAGAATGCAGCTTCGATTGAAAATGTGTCGGTGACGTGTTTCAGAAAACTCGGGGCATAGAAGAGGGCCAGAGTATTCGCGGTATAGAAAATACCCAGTCCTAGCCCTCTGCGACTATCAGGTAGCATTTCGGCTACGAGTGACAACAAACCAGTGGCGAAAAAGCCCATTGCCGCGCCATGTAAAATTCTGAACGGCACCATAGCCCACGGTCCAGGCGCGAAACTATAGCCGATGAATGCCACGATTATCCCGATTGCACCTAGGCGTATCCATAGCTGTCTTCGGCCTAGATTCAGTAAACCGCCAGTTAGTGGTCTAGTGATTACTCCAGCAAATCCAAACACTCCTAACACAAAACCAGCTAACCCCACGGGCACACCGAGGAGTGCTTCAGGAACTAATACGTTAGCGCTTGAGTGGTAGCCGACGAAAAAAAAGTGGGTGGCAACTAGTGCCAGGATATATGGTAAAGTCACAAAATTTTGTGACTTTTCGTTTTCGAGAGGGGATGGAGAGATACAGACGCCCCAATCTGGGCTGTGCTCACACTCTAATTGTAGTGAACGGCTTATCTATTCAGACCCGGACTCTTCTTCCGATTCATCTTCAGTAACTGTGGCATAGGCCATCAGTCGGCCTTCACGTTCAACGAACATCACTAATTTCCCAGCGAGCTCCTGTTCGGCCACCCATTGAGGGAGAATAGCGCCGTGACCGTTGACAAGGTACGTATGTCCTTGATATAAGAATTGATTTCCTGAGACAAATATTGTGAAGGGTGGAGGCGATGGTTCTTCGTTCCAGTTGAGGACGAATACATCCACTCCGCCAGTTGCAAGTACATAGAGATCAGCAAACTCTACTTCCAGACGTGTTGGATCGATTACCTGTTCAGCGGTCATATTTTCCTCCGGTTGAAGTATAGATCATTTCTCTCTCATCACCCACTAAAACTCTTTTTGTTCAAAGTTAGGCACTCTAATATAAAAATCAACCAGATAGTCACTGCTGAGGCCACGCACCACAGGCACCATGCTTCGAGTACGAATGCTTCTATACCGGTAAGATATGCCGAATATATAGTCCCCGCCAAAGCGATCAAGAATGGCCAAATTCTTATACCTTGTCTCAGATTGGCACTTGCCTTGTCTTTTAGCGAATTGGCTTGATTAGTTTGTAGAATATACACAATCAGAAGTGTGCCATACATCGCGAAGCCGAAGACCGATATGGGTATCTCTGCGATTTCTGAATAGGTAGAATCCTGTACAGTGTGACAGCCTCCAGTTGCGCCACATGCCAGAGCCGCGCTATTGAACAGTGCTACGTAACTGAGGTATCCGGAAATCACTATTCCTGTAATGGTCAAAAATAATTTATAGACAATCATTTAGCGGTATCCAACTCGGTACAAGACTTAAGTCGTTGATAGGTCAATAATACCCACCACAATATCCAACTACTGCAGTTGATTCATCACAATTTGCTCAATTTCTGCGAAGTCTACCACTCCAGATATCGGATAACTCCCTATCAAGGCATACGGAGTCGTTCCATTGAAACCATTGTTAACGGCAGCTTCAGAGGCACGTGCTACACCTGGATGCGATATGCCTCTGGCTAAACAGTCCTTGAAGGTATTTATATCAAGATTGATACCTTCCCCAATTAATTCTTGAGCAAATTCTTCGAGATTGTCTTGGCTGTAGACTCCTGAGTTTGGTCTACCCTGTCTAAGAAATAGCAGATCGTGGTATTGCCAGAAGACGTTTTGATCGGCCGCACAAAGTGAGCCGATAGCTGCATCAACAGATTCATTACCAAGAATCGGGGTATTAACAAATACCAGTTGCGCGTCCCCATTTTTTACAAACGTGTTAATTAGGGGATGAGTGATCTCAGACGAAAAGGTTTTGCAATGAGAACACTGGAAATCTTCGTGGATCCATATAGTTAATGGAGCACTGGGATCACCGATTCTCGTACCATCTACTTCGAGTCCGAGATAACTGTCATTACTTTCAAATACTTCGTCACTCACCGTTGAGCCTGGTCGATTAGACCATATTAGCCATATGACGAGAATAAGTATTAGGGCTCCCGCACCAAATACCGGAGCACCTCCCCAATCATTAAAAAATTTTGCCATTCGTGATTTATTTTTCAATTACTTCCCCATTGAAGAAATCATCGAATTGCTTTCCGCTATCCGCGTGGGAGGCCGAGGCCACGTTGGGCAATGATATTCCTTTGCACTTCACTGGTTCCTGCTGCCACAGTACTCGAGACAGCGGTCATATACTGCTGTGCAAACGCGCCACCAAGCTTGGCGTAGGGTGAGCCTGGACGCAGCTGAGATACTGCACCTAATAGGTGCATTCCGGTTCCAGCAATGCGCTGGGACAACTCAGATCCATAGAGTTTGGAAACTGACGCCTCATGATTTGGGATAATTCCCTGTGACTGCAGGAATGGTATTCGATAGGCAACATTAAATCCGACTTGTACTTCTATCCAGCGCTCTGCCAGTTCATAGCGCGCAGTTGGGTTTTGTTCAATCAACGATTGCTCGTCTTTTGCAGCGGCCACTAGTTTTTCTACGCTCCGTTTTCCATTGGCATATGCGCTTACACCTGAACGCTCAAAGTCGAGCGCTGTGGCCACTTGATACCAACCGCGGTTTTCTACACCGACCAGATTTTCACCAGGTATTCGAACATCTTCAAAAAAGATTTCATTGAACCCGTGTTCACCTGCCAAGTTCGGGAGCGGTCGAACTGAGACACCGGGAGCGTCCATTGGTAGCACAAAAGTTGATATACCACGGTGCTTCGGAGCACTTGGGTCCGTTCGAGCAGCAAGCCATCCCATGTTGGAGTAATGACCACCACTGGTCCATATTTTGGAGCCATTGATAACCCACTCATCACCGTCACGAACAGCTCGTGTTTGTAGCGAGGCCAAATCAGATCCCGCTCCTGGTTCTGAGTACAATGTGCACCAAATATCATCACCACCAGTGATCTTTGGTAGATACTCAGCCTTTTGTTCGTCGGTTCCGTAGAGCATTATCGCTGGACCGACCCATGCGACACCCATCCCGCCTCCTCCAGGCATACGGGCGTATGTTGTCTCTTCGTTGTAGATCATTTGTTGAATATGTGTGGCGTCAATCCCACCATGTTCTTCAGGCCAAGCCATCGCCAGCCACTTTTTGTCAGCTAAGCCCTTAGTTATTTTTCGAGCAAGAGTGCCTGACTCATCAGCATCATCATCGCCAACCAAGGAACGATCTGTCCAATCCCCGGGTAAATTGTCGTTCAAAAATGTGCGAATCTCTGATCGGAAACTCTCTTCTTCTGGTGTGAATGCAAAATCCATAAATTCAACCCCGCTATATTATTTGTGCAAATCTAATTGTATCAGTGTTTTCTGCTCTCACCGCCGTAACTTTGGCAAAAAAGACACGCTCTATCGTGTGGTTGCGCCTTTGTCGGCACCGGACACCAGTCGAGCAAATTTTGCGAAGACGCCATTTTGGTAGTTAGGACTTCTTTTGACATAGCGACCTAATCTGGCCGAAACCTCATTTTCGGATATCTCGATATTGAGTTCGCGGTTAGGTATATCAAAATATATAGAATCCCCTTCTTCAACTGCTGCAATTGGACCACCGGCAGCTGCCTCAGGGGCTACGTGACCAGCCATAAGTCCGCGTGTCGCCCCCGAAAATCGGCCATCGGTGAGTAGAGCAACTGAACTATCAAGTCCGGCTCCCACCAATGCTGCAGTCACACCAAGCATTTCTCTCATACCGGGCCCGCCTACGGGACCTTCATTTCTAATTACCAACACATCCCCTTCAAGAATCTGCCCCTCTAGAACAGCCTGCATCGCATCTTCTTCTCTTTCGAATACGCGAGCAGGTCCTCTGTGAGTTAATCGTTCGTGACCGGCTACTTTAATAACCGAGCCGTTTGGTGCGAGTGAACCCTTAAGGATTACCAATCCTCCAGTGGGCTTTAGGGCATGCTCAGCGTCTAGAATTACTTTTTGTCCGGGAGTTTCTTCGGCCAGATTCGCTTCTTCCGCAATAGTTCTTCCAGACACTGTCATCTGGCCACCATCTATCTTGTTCGCCTCGAGCAAGCGCTTTGCGAGTAGTCGCGTTCCTCCCGCTCTGTCCCAATCCAGTGCTACATATTGCCCACCGGGTCGCAAGTCGCCGATTAGAGGTGTGTTATCCGAAACACGGTTGAAGTCATCAATATCGAGGTCAATTCCACATTCCGCTGCTATTGCTAACAGATGCAGAACGACGTTTGTTGATCCGCCAGTAGCCGTCGCACACGCGATCCCGTTTTCAAACGCTTCTTTAGTGAGTAATTCTCTCGGGAGTGTGCCATTTGCTAGAAGTTCCATCACCCGTTCGCCGATCTCCACACCGATATCGTTTTTTCGAGGATCTGTAGCTCCGGGTGTACTTGTTCCCATCTCGGAGATTCCTAGGAATTCAAGAACAGTAGCCATTGTGTTCGCGGTATATTGAGCTCCGCACGCACCGGCTCCCGGACAGGCAGCAGCTTCGAGTTCCGCAAGTTCTTCGTCTGTCATATTGCCAGCCGCGTGTTTACCAACTCCTTCAAAAACATCTTGGATGGTGACGTCTTCACCTTGGAAGGACCCTGGAGCGATCGAGCCTGAATACAGAACGATCCCTGGCAAGTTGAGCCGAGCTAATGCCATAGCACCTCCCGGTATGGTTTTATCGCATCCGACGATTATCACCGCCGCGTCAAATGAGTATCCGATCCCACACAACTCAATTGAGTCTGCAATGAGTTCGCGCGATATAAGTGAGGCCTTCATGCCTTCAGTTCCCATAGTGATTCCGTCAGAAATTGACACAGTGTTCACTTCCATGGGAGTACCACCAGCCGCTCGAATTCCCGCCATCACTTGCTGCGCGAGGGCCCGTTGTGAATAATTGCAAGGCATGGTGCCAATCCATTCATGTGCCACCATAACCAGTGGTTTTTTGAGGTCATCCCGGGTATACCCTACTGAGTGCAGCTGAGAACGAGCGGCTGCTCGATCAGGTCCGTCTACTAGCACACGACTCTTATGCCTGATATCAAATTTAGTGTCATCACTCATTGTTAGGTCTCCGATATATGTTCTAATTTCCTGCTTCAGCGACTGTGGGAATAGTTTTTAAATCTGCGATTATTTCTTGGACTTGTTCTATCTCCTCTGGAGTTTTCGGGTCTGCTGGCAAGGACACCTGCGAGTTGATGCCAGAATATTTTTCGCGCATCTTCCCTGCAATCACATCCCAAGTTCCCACCACACAGAATTCTTCGATCATCTCATCGGTGACGATGTCTACCATTTCATCCCACTTGCCTCCAACTGATAATCGATGGAGCTCGGCGGCTTCATCCGCCCAACCATGCAGCTTCATCACGTTCGAATAGGAGCGAGTGGAAGCATAGAAAGATATTCGTTTTCGTGTAACCTCGATTTGGCGTTCTAGTTCTTCCTCAGTTTTTGCAGTCACGATGAAGCCGCCTCCACGGATCTGTACCTTGGAAATGTCTTTGCCTGCACGTCGAGCACCTTCCTGTACCTCTGGTATCAGGACCTCGCGTATGTACTTAAAGGTGCTGAAGCCATGGATGGCTATACCGTCTGCGACTTCTCCGGCGAGTCGTGCATTGAAAGGGTTTACTGCCGATACGATGACGGGGATATCTGGATGTTCTATTGGGCCAGGATTAAAGAAAGGACTGGTGAGTTTGTATTGATAGAACTCGCCCTCATAGTCTGGCTTGGTGCCATTTTGCCATGAGTCCCAGATCGCCCTCATGCACTTGATGTAGTCTCTTAAATGAGGTCCTGGTGGATGCCATGGTACGGAAAATCGCCGCTCATTATGTCCTTTTACCTGTGTTCCAAGCCCAAGCATAAATCTCCCACCAGAATAGGCTTGTAAATCCCAAGCGAGATTTGCGGTTATATGCGGAACCCGAGGGAACGCAATTGCGACTGAGGTTCCGAAATGTAGTTTTTCTGTGTGCTCAGCAACCAGCACTAAAGGTAAAAAAGGATTGTGCGACGTTTCTCCAACTGAGAGCGAATCATGCCCCAGCATCTCCAGTTTCTGTGCTTGTGAAATAAGATCACTTCCTAGAGTGGACCCGGCCCCTCCACCGACTAACATTGACATATCTCCTCCTTGTTCTGTTGGACATGTTGATGTGTAGACTGAGCCTAGCACCTATGTCCTCTTGATTGACTGTCTTCAGCTAAGCAGGTTTGAGAGTCCTAATTCACTGAATGTAGTCTCGAACCACTCGATTACCTCTGGATGATAAGGAATACCACGTTCACGTCGTTCTATTTCCTGTTCGTGCTCCTCAACTCCGGCGTAGATTACTCTTTCATGCCCAGGTGCTGTAGGTGTGTCTTTGAGTGCTTGTAGATATTCATCCATATTACTTTTGAACTCATCTGCGTCAGTAAATGCCTCGATATTGAACGCAGTAAAATGATGGCCAATTCCATTACCCGAGCCCTCACTTCTCTGAAATGCCGAGCCTGCGGTTGAAAGGACACCTGCAAGGATGTCGATCGTAGCGGCAAGACTGTAACCTTTATGAGAGCCGATTTCCCGAGTACCGCCGAGCGGCAGAATCAAGAAGTCTTCAGGTAACTCTTTCGGTTCCATGATTGGAGTACCATCGGCTTCCGCTACCCACCCAGGAAGCATCGGTTCACCAAGCCTCTGCGCAAGTCTTACTTTATTACCAGCGACACTGGACATTGATGCATCGAATATAAATGGCGGTTCGTCTTTTGCTGGGACGGCAATAGAGAGTGGATTTAAACCTACTCGTGCCTCAGCACCAAATGTGGGTACAACTGAGAGCCCGCCTACAGTCATCGAGAGCCCGATCATATTATGTTCAATTGCGAGTTGAGCATGATATGCAGCAGCACCGAAATGTCGCCCATTATTTGCGATTACGGTACCGACGCCATAAGTTTTCGCCTTAGTGATGGCGAGCTCCATCAATTCTGGCCCGACGGCAACTCCGAGTCCACGATCAGTATCCACCGTTGCGGTTGCAGGGAATTCTCTTTCGATTTTCCACTCGGGGCGAGGATTAATGTCACCGCTTCTCAAACCAGCCACATATACGCGGAGCATGTTAGACACACCGTGGGAGTCAATGCCGCGAGTATCAGCGTACAGGAGGGTGTCCGTAGATCTTTCGGCATTCTCTTCATCCATCCCGAGTTCCAAGAATATCTGTAGAACGGCGTTATGCATTTTATCCACTTCAACGCGCACAGCGATGTCTTCAGGTACGGCAAATTGTTTCAACATTTGGTGATTCCCTTCCTATGGTCAGTGTCCTGCAGTCTCCGGTATGGCGACAAGCAAGATTATGTCAGGTATGGTCGCAGCTTAGGAGCGCAGCGTACAGCGGTCTGCGGCTGGCCAAATACTGATAGATTACTAGAAGCAGCGAGGCTGAAAACACATCAGAATATATTTTGTAGAAGTGGGATTTTCTCAACGAGAAGAGGGAAGCGAAAATGTTACGTATAGCGGTAGGTTTGCATCGAGATTCTGCTGATGACTGGGATAGCGCGGCAATCTGGGCTCAAGAAGTTGAAAAATTAGGTATTGATTCGATATGGTCAGCAGAAACATGGGGCATCGATGGAGTTACACCTCTCGCAAGAATTGCTTCCAGTACCGAACGTATACGGCTAGGTACCGGCATTTTACAGATAGGCGCTCGGACTCCCTCTGGACTGGCAATGACAGCCCTCGGTATGCAGTCAATTAGTAATGACCGTTTTGTTCTAGGACTAGGCGTCAGTGGAGTGGCAATCATCGAAGGCTGGCATGGGAGTCGATTTGATAGACCAGTGCAAACAACCAAGGAAACAATCGATATCATTCGGATTGTCTCCAGCGGTGAACGTTTAGAATATTCAGGGTCGATATTTCAGTTACCAATACCAGGTGGGGAAGGCAGAGCCATTCGGCCGTCAGCCACGCCTCGTCATATTCCAATATGGCTGGCATCTCTTGGTCCAAGAAATCTCAGACTGACAGGGAGCCACGCTGATGGTTGGATCGGGACATCTTTCATGCCCGAGACTGCTGAAGCATTTTTCTCTCATATGAGAGAAGGCGCAGAATCACAGGGAAGGACACTTGATGACATTGAGAAAATGGTTCCTGTTGCGTTCGAGCTTACCGAGGACGTTGATCGTGTGACTCGAAACCATGCGGAGGGATACGCATTTACATTTGGTGCTATGGGAACTCGTTCTCATAATTTCTACAACGCAGCATGGGCCCGTCAAGGCTTCGCAGATGAAGTCAGAGAGATTCAAAAATTATGGCTTGATGGCGACAGAGACGAGGCAAAGAGGCGAGTGCCGTTAGAGATAGCCACCCAGAGTAATCTACTCGGGACCGTAGATCTCGTTACTGACAGATTGAGGGTATATAGAGCAGCTGGCGTTGATATTCTTCGAGTCGATGTCCGGACTGAGGGTGGTATGCAGGAACGATTAGACCATTTGGGGATATTGCTTGATTTGGTTAAGAAAGTCAATGCAGAGTAGTCACTGCAATTTTGGTGAGTGATTTAATACTATTCCCTGTGCGGCTGCTCGAGTAAAAGCTTTGACGCTGCAATAGCAAGGTTTTTTTGTTGGTTTTCCTGTTGGAGTTTGGTTGATTCAAATAAACCAATATTCTTCGCTAATGCTACTAATAATGTAACGAGTGCTTCGGTGTCATACAGGCTGACGTTTTCAGCTTCAATCTTCCCATTGCCTCCAGCGTTATGCCAGTTACCCAATGCAACACATAGCGCTCCGGTCGTATATCCCAGTCGGTGAAATGCTGTGGCCTCAGTAGAACCAGCATCCATAAGGACCCTCTGAAACGAAAATCCTTCATTATTTTTTACTAATTCTTTAGCAATAACTTCCATCCACGCCGACACATATGGGTTGAAAATGGATCCGGCATCTCCTACACGGATGATTGGTCCGTTTCCTTGTACCGCTCGCCCACCATCCCCCGATGAGGTTTCTAGCGCTATTACCACCGAGTCATCTGGAATATTTCCTCCGGCACCCGCCGCACTTGCCCCCATTAATCCTACTTCTTCAGCGCGAGTGAATAATCCGACCACATGGGCAGCAACCTTACCACGGGCGAGCGTCCTTAGTGTGTCCAAAATAGTCACTACCCCGATCAGATCGTCGCACTGCCGCGCAAGAATCATTGGCACTTCTTCATCAGAAATAGCAAAAGGTGTAACGTCCCAAAGCAACATGTCTCCTTCTTCTATTTCCGTGCCGATACCAGGTACAAGAGTTGCTCCGGTAATGCGACGCCCATGTTCTTGGTCTGTTTCTATCTGGACTAGATCTGCTGTTCCAATCTGCTCATATTCTGATCTAATTTTGCCAAGCCGGTAGGCAATCAGAGTTTCGGAATCACCATACTCGGCAGATAATCCACCCTGGAATTTTGCCTTGATTTGCCCTTCAGAAACGTTAGTAACGACAAAACCAGGGTGGTCGGTATGTGCTGTAAGGACCAATACTTGTTCTTTTTCCGAGGGACTTCCATTATAGGTAACATAGCTGTTCCCAAATCGGTCTTGGGAGAACAAAAGACCCTCGGACGCGGCAAATTCTTCGACGTACTCATGGACTAAGGCCTCTAGGAACGAAACGGTCGGTAGAGGTAATATTGTTTCTAGTAAGTCTTTCATTGAATTTTGATTTTTCAGCTACAGCGCAGTTGGTAAACTTCCGTTAGCCTAGTTCTGTATTGTTTTTCTGTACAGACCAAGAATGATTAATGCTTAATCATCTTAGAGTGCGAAGGTTCACCGTAATCCATGACTAGTCCAGTTGATCCTGAGATATTCGATCCCACTGATCTTCGTTGGCCTACGCCAAGTAGACCTGCACCTATTTCACGTAAAGTCCGTCGTAAAAAGAGGCGTGCCAATATTTACCCTCTTCGTCCTGTGATTGTGGATATAACTGATTTTGAGTCTGGCGGACGGGGAGTCGGCCGGGTTGATGGCAAAATCATCTTTGTGGAGTATGCAATACCTGGTGAACGTGTCGTCGCAGAAATTACTGATGAATATGACAGCTTTTTGGAGGCGACGGCGGTGCGGGTTCTCGAAGCCTCAGATGATCGTGTCGAGGCACCGTGTGAGTACTTTGGTCGCTGCGGTGGATGTCAGACCCAACACATTACCTATGAGCGCCAACTCAAATTGAAGACATCAATAGTCAAAGATGCCTTGCTTCGAATCGGGAAAATAGATCCACAAATTATTGATTCAACCGTGAATGAGATGTGGGGGATGGACGACCCATGGGGCTATAGAAATCACATGCGGTTTACCGTGAGACGCAGCGGTGATATCGGCCAGATGCAGCGTGGAAGCCACAGATTTTTCAGGATTGACGAATGCAGAATTGCTCTCCCAGAAATAAATGAAATTCTTGCTGCAACCCAGGAGCGCACCAAGAATACTCGCCAGATGGCTGTGCGCGTAAGCCAGGCTACAGGCGAAAAAATGATCCAGCCAGAACTGCAATGGAGACCTGGTAAACGAAGTGGACGGCCAAATAGCGGCCAGTCGTTTTACCGAGAAACTCTCCAAGTAATTCGCCCTGGTGACGGAACTGACATTGCAGAAGCTAACTACCGTATTTCACCTCCAGCTTTTTTCCAGGTGAATACTGAGCAAGCTGAGCGCTTGGCAAGTCTTGTGATACAAAGATCTCTTGAGACCAGCCCAAAAACAATCATTGATGCCTATTCAGGTGTCGGCACCTTCTCGGTGCTATTGGCTCCATTTGTTCGACAGGTGATCGCGATCGAGGAATCCGCAGGAGCTAACAAAGATGCTGAATTTAATCTGCAATCACATGCGAATGTAAAACGCCTTACGGCAAAAGTCGAAGATGCGCTCCAAACCCTTGTCCCGAGTCCAGATGTGATGATTATTGATCCACCTAGAGCGGGGATCGATAGGTCGGTTACTGAGGCAATTATCGAATCAGGAATTGAGAGAGTTATGTATGTATCGTGTGACCCTCAGACGCTTGCTCGGGATCTTAAGTTATTCGTGGAAGGTGGATTTGTCATACGGGAAATTCAACCGATAGATATGTTCCCTCAAACCCAGCATATTGAATGTGTCACCACATTAACTAGAGACTGAAAATGGTCCATATTGTCTTAGCTTCAGCTTCACCGAGGCGGTCAGAATTGCTCAGCTCAATATGTCCCGACTTCAAGGTAGTGTCGATGGATATTGACGAGACTCCTTCCAAAAACACGCGAGTAGAGAATATTGCCCTCGAAGTAGCAAGGAAGAAGATGGAGACTGCGATTGCAACTGTTGAATGTTTCGATGTGTTGATAACAGCCGATACCGTCGTTATCGACATGGACCAACCACTCGGTAAGCCGTCAAGTAGAGAAGAAGCGATTCATACATTGACATCACTCAGAGGTAAATCACACAAAGTGATTACCGCCGTGGTGGTGGCTTCTAGAGTGAACCTAAATCAGGATGTCGAAGTTGATGAAATTGTCTCGGTCTCAGAAGTTGTGATGAGGGATTATTCAGATACTGCGATACACGAGTTTGTAGGCAGAGGTGAGGCCGATGATAAGGCAGGCGCTTATGCAATACAGGATGCCGAATTTTCACCGGTTCAAGAGTTACAAGGGTGCGAATGCAGTGTGATGGGGCTTCCAGTGAATGAACTACGTGATTCACTGTCCAAATTGAGTATCTTGGGTTTGGAATTATCGAATCCAGGCGATACGCGATCCCGCTGCGGGGAATGCCCGTTTGTCTAGTTTTGTAAAAACTAGAGCTCCGAGCCGAGCGCGTAACGGTTTTTTCACTAGCATAGATCTTAACAATTCAACTATCCAACCAAGGAAGAGAAGACCATATGACTTCTGAGGACAGAGCAGCAATTATTGATGTACATAATATAACTAAGACTTATGACACGGGTTCTGTGAGTGTGCAGGCTCTCCGTGGAGTGTCAGTCCAGGTGGCCAAAGGAGAGATGGTCGCGGTAATGGGACCATCGGGTTGCGGTAAGACCACACTGCTCAACTGTTTATCAGGTATTGATGATGTGAGCGGTGGACAGATAGTAATAGAGGGCACCGATATTAACGAGATGAGTGACGATGTAAAAACGATCTATCGTGCTCAGAGAATGGGATTCATTTTTCAATTTTATAATCTTCTTCCTGTGCTTTCAGCGCTGGAAAATGTGGAGTTGCCTCTGCTGGTGTCCGGGGCATCACCTAAAGATTCTCGTGAACAGGCGATGAAATCACTTGAACGTGTCGGACTGACTGACTGGGCAACACATAAACCTGCCGAACTTTCAGGCGGTCAAAGACAGCGTGTGACAATTGCGAGAGCTTTAGTGAACGACCCTGCAATCGTATGGGCGGATGAGCCCACAGGTGACCTCGATTCCAAGACAGCTTCGGACATTATGGACCTTATGCAGGAACTGAATCGTGAGCAGTCTCAGACATTTGTTATCGTCACACACGATTCTTCCGTTGCGCAAAGGTGCGATCGAACGATTCACATGAATGATGGTCTGATAGAGCGTGAGGAAATACACGCCAATTAAGCGGTGATCCAGTAGGAGCAATTTTGTGGAAACTATATTTGGGATTTCGCTCGATACGTATCTTATAGCCCTGGCAACTATGGCGATCGTGATTGTGTTAATTATGGCGGTGATTGCTGTTCGGCAGCCGCTACTCGTGAAGCTCGGTGCTCGGAATTTCACGAGACGGAAATCTCAGACTGTTCTAATCATTATTGGATTAATGCTATCTACTCTGATCGTGAGTTCGGCACTTGTCACTGGCGATACTGTGGGTCAGTCCATTACCAATCGTATCTATCAATCATTAGGGACCATTGATGTCATTGTCGATCCCGACCAGGAACAGGCCGCGGGTGTTGAGTTTATTGACGAGTCAGATTCAGAATCGTTGCGGCAAGCATTAGCCCAGGATCAGCGAGTCGACGGTTTTTCAGCAATCCTGCAGATCGATATTCCCGCGGCTAATCAGGGTGAGCGTTTATCCGATCCGAGGGCTTATCTGGTCGGCTTGGATGTCGATACTCAGACCGGACTTGAGGAGATGCTCGAAACCTCTGGTGGTGGTCTAGCTCGGCTGAGCAGTCTTGCGTCGAATGAAGTATTCATTTCTGAACGGTTAGAGAAATCTCTTGACCTTCAGGTGGGAGAAATGGTCACTTTGTTTGTCGAAAATACTCCATATGAATTTAGAGTGGCTCAGATTGTGAAAGATAACGGACTTACCTCCAAAGACCAGGCCGGGCCGGGTTCAAAGCCAGGTGGCGGAGTAATTATGCCCCTATCGAGGGCACTGAACCTTTCCAATAATGAGGGTCCAAATATCATTGTAATTTCCGTTGAAGGAGGTAATCGCAATGATCTGGATATGGTTGGTGCAGTGAGCGAAATGACAGCTTCGAAAATCGAAACTCTCGGTATACCGCTTGAGGTAGTCGAGGATAAGAAAGAGCTGGCAGCAATTGGTTCACTGGTAGGATCTGTATTCGTTGCATTTTTCATTATCTTTGGGCTTTTCTCGATCGCGGCAGGCCTAATGCTTATATTCTTGACATTCGTGATGCTCGCGGCAGAGCGCAGGTCTGAAATGGGTATGGCGCGTGCGGTGGGTATGAAACGTCTCCATTTAACTGAGATGTACATAGCCGAGGGGATGCTTTATAACGTCGGATCTGCAATGGTTGGCGCGGCCCTAGGTGTACTAGTGGCCTGGTTAATGATTACGCTACTTGGTTTTATCTTTGCGAGCTTTGGAACTCAAATCACCCTGAACGTTAATCCACGCGCGCTGGCACTGGCATACCTAATCGGAGTGGTACTGACCTTCGTTACGGTAGCCATTTCTTCTTGGCGCGCAGCCAACCTGAATATCGTAAGAGCAATACGAGACATACCTGAACCAGATCTTTTAGCAAAGACATCTGGTGGTCTTATGGAACTTATCAGGAGCACTTTGTCGGTCATTTGGGGAGTTTTCTGGCTGATACCGGCTACAGGATTGGTCATAGCTTTGGTCATAGGAACTATTTGGTCACTTGCGCGCATTTCTGGTGACTTTGGTGGTGAAATCGCCACAGCCGCTAGTATTACAGTATCCATTGGGCTTGTACTTCTGCTAATCGTCTATGTCAGAAAACTTGCAGCTTATCTCTATAACAGATTGAAGATTTTCCGGCTGCTGTTCTACCCATTTGTTGGAATGAACAATTGGTCAAAGGCTCATCGTTCAAGTATCGGTTGGGCTATGTGGATGCTTATATTTGGCGTAGCAGGCATTTATGTTGGCGGATGGGGTGAGAATATTGGTGCCCCATCATGGGTTGGTCCGCAGCTATGGTCATATACGGGCGGCACGACTCTGGTTATGTTCGCGATTGGAGTGATAGCAGTTTATTTTGGTGCGCCAGCTCGAATTTCTTTTTCGACTATTGGACTCCTCACTGTTTGGCTATGGTTGCTTCCATTACCTTTTAGTGTGATTCCTTGGCTCCCGGACGAAGCAAATGGGTGGGTAGATCCGATTGACGGAATCCTTGGACTTGCAGGCTGGGGACATGGTGGCATTACTGGCGATATAGAGATGTTCTTTGTCTCTGGAGTCGCTGTGACAGCGGCGGCAATCTTTGTGGTTATATATAATTCCACAGTACTTTTAGCTCCTTTTAACCTCGCGCGTGGAGCTTTGGGCGGCTTAATGCCTGCGGTTCGTACAGCTATTGCGTATCCTCTTGCGAATCGTTTCAGGACTGCAATGACGCTTTCCATGTTTACCCTGGTGGTTTTTGCTCTGGTTGTCATGTCCATTCTTAATCATAATTTCAGCGCTGTCTTCAATGGCGAAGAGGCTCAGGGTGGGTATGACGTAGCAGTAATCGGTAATCCAGCTAATCGAATCCAGGATATTGATTCGGCTCTCATAACTTCGCCGTTTATGGATCAGAATCTGTTGCAGGACGGTATAGCGGAGACGGCATCATTGAGAACAGCCACGGGCTACCTCGAGGGCAGTAGTGATAATTCTGTTGCGACAAAAGACGGTTTTTATAAAGTTCAGGGAATGGACAGTAGTTTCATTGAAACAAATTCACTGAAACTGGTAACTCGAGCGAGAGGCTATGCGGATGATGCGGAAGTGTTTTCCGCATTGGCCACTGGGACCAATTTTGCCATCGTTGACGAGTCTCGACTCCAAAGTGGTGGAGGACAGTGGGGACCAGGTCCTGGAGACGGGGTATTTCA
>CAXGQC010000026.1:0-18637 GCA_964011795.1 uncultured bacterium
CCTGCTTCCGGTTCTCAAGTGAGAATCGCAATCGATCCTCGTATCAAACGTAGACTTGATAATATTTTTGCAGATAATCAATTTGATATTGTGCATCTGCACGAACCCTTTATGCCTGTCATACCACTTATGGCTCTGAGAGCATCCCGCCGATATACCCCAGGGGCATCGAACGTTGCGACCTTCCATGCCACTCGAGAGGATGGGAGTCTCTTATATCAATTCGGCAAATATTTTCTGACAAGGTCCTTTGATGCATTAGATGGCAGAATTGCAGTATCACCGACGGCACAGAAATATATCCAGCGATATTTCAATGGCTCGACCAGGATTATTCCAAATGGTATCGATATAGATCATTGGGACGACGCGAACCTCGATCCGGTCCCCAGCCTGCTGAAAGATAAGAAGGTCAATATTCTCTACGTCGGACGTGCGGAAAAGAGAAAAGGGTTGGGAGTTCTGCTAGAGGCATTTGAGAAGATTTGCACTCAACGGGATGATCTTCGGCTAATCGTTGTTGGTCCCGATTCGTCGAATCGTCGCCGTTACCAGGAGGATATGAGTAGCTTGTTGGCAGGCAATACGACCTGGGTGACAAATCCTACCTATACGGAGTTGCCTCGATATCACAGAAGTTGCGACATTTTCGTATCACCAGCCACTGGTAATGAGAGTCAGGGTTACGTTCTGATGGAAGCGATGGCAGCTGGGTTACCAGTCATCGCATCTGACATTTCTGGCTATTCGCATGTTGTTAGACATGGTAAAGAGGGGCTCTTGGTTTCACCAAATGATTCTGCAGACTTAGGACGTGCAATCATTCAAATGGCAGATGACCCCAGCTTAAGGAAATCTCTAGCTAATTGCGGAGAGGAAAGAGTAAAGGCCTACTCATGGCCGACGATATCTGCTGAGCTGATTGATTTTTATGGAGAGTTGATTAGAGCAAAGTAATCTCAGCTTTCCTGATTATCGTGGAATTACCAGACCACTGCTGGTTTCTTCAAATCCGGACTCCTGTGTATTTTGGTTTGCATTAGCATCAGAAGCGAGCCGCAACGCTTCATCTTCGCTAATATACGGTCCGGAGATCAGCTGTTCTCGAACGACTGTGACATCTTCGTTCTGCGCAATATGTAAAATTTGTTGCAGTAAGTCTTCTAGAGTCCACATTCCAACGAATCTTTTCCCGTTAATGGTTACTAGCGGCACTTCGTCAATCAGTTTGTTTTGGGCGGCAATAGGATATTCGGCGATCTCAGTAATAGTTACGCTTATAGACTTTGTTGCCGCTCCGGCAATTCCAAAGAGTCCGTATTGTTGCGCTGATTGGGTATCGTACGGTGTCACATAGAGCTCAACTGACAGGGGATCTTTGTTGTCGGATATTTCTTCGAGCTGTTCCACTAGGTGACGTACTTCATCGTCAAGCGGTAGTTCGAAAAAAGTCAGATAAGTCAGAGCATCGATAAAGGCTGGAAACAAGGTTCCAGCGGGGATGCCCGTGAAGCGGATGGATTTACCTCCTGAACGCGCTATCAACGTAGGTGCTAAGGATATCGAATATTCATTTGCTTTTTGTTCGAATTTATTCATGTCGTACGGAGTGACACTGATGGCTGGATGTAGGGAACTGATTTGCTTGATGAGTTGGAACATTTCTTTAGAATGCTTTGGCGCATCTTGGTCGGTGCGGATTATAGGACTGGTTTCCTTAAACCACAGATCAAGTGAAAGCCGCCTCTGAATATTTTGTTCTAGGCTTGCTGCCAATTGTGCGAGCGCCTCTCGGCTAAGACCGGGGCTATCCGAACCAGTAGCAGGCTGTGAATTTTGTTCCGAAGTCATTAAATATCCCTCACTCACCGATCTCTAATTTGGAATCTGCTAATTTCCATCTTTGTAATGCGGTAGCGATTGTTAGTATCGAGAGTAAAATTACCCCCATAAGAACTAGATTAAAAATACAGCTTAGTCCCATTAGAACAACACGCTCTGGACGAGTGAACCAGCCCTCATCCATTTTTATTCCGAGTCCCTCTGCTCTCGCTCGAATGTACGAGACAAGAATTGAGCCGATTACAGCGACAAACGAGAAAATAAGTATCTGGTCATTTTCTACAGATAGACCGTATAGAAAAACACCCCCCAATAGTATGGATTCAGATATCCGGTCAGCAGTCGAGTCGAGAAGTGCTCCTCTTTTACTGGCGGAGTTAGTTTTCCTAGCAATCGTGCCGTCGAAAAGATCAAGTCCGGAAGCAAAAAGAAATAACACACCACCAGCGATCAGCCGTTCGGTAGCAATCAGAAAGGCTGCAGGAATAACCATAAACATTCCTATTATGGTTACCATCCACGGTTTAATCCCGATAAGAATAAGCAATCGGATGATCGGGTCGGTTATGCGTACGAATAGATCTCTGAGTGTAGTTCTATAGTCTCGAGTGCCCGGAGTTTTCTGCACGTATTACTCTTTTCGTCTCACAAGTGTAAAAGCACCGATAGAAAGAATCAGCGCAAAGAGGAGAGATATACCACCCACTAATGCAGCTAAACCCATATTACTCGGAGACGAAATGGCCTCGGTGTCAGAGTCATCTCCGCGACGTTCGGATATCTCTGATGTACTTGGGGTAGATTGATCGGTGGTGGCCGAAGTAATTATCTTGCCGCCTGTGGGAATCGTATAGGGGGGTTGTGTGGCAGTGGCGACGGGGAGCGCTATTTCTGAGGCGGCTGCAAATTCAATTGCAACCAGTCCCATTTTTTCTCTATATAAATTATAGAATTCATCAATGGATATCCCGTAGGTGATCTGAAATGCGTCGTCCTGCCGTAAGCCGCCTTTTATTTCTCGAAACAGTTGCGCAAATGATTGTGTGCCCCACTCCTCGATCAGGAATACAACCATGCTATGTGACTGGCCGTAGAAACTATCAACCTCTTCTGGCTTACTAGGTGAACTGATTCCCTCAGTTTTAGGACGGAAGAGGTCGTCGTTACGAATGGCGGAGTTCAGGGCTATCTGACGGCCAGTTGTAGATTCCTGCGCATATACTGCTGTCCCTTCGTCAATCCAAGAAGGTAGTCGTGCAATAGTTCCATCCCCTGCCACATGTGTGACTACGTGGGCAACTTCATGGCGGATAGTATCAGCGTAGGCTCCACGAGTCTCATATACGTGTACAAGATCGACAGCAACTCGGGTTCCCAGGGTCATCACTGCCGCATCGAAACTGGCACCTCTAGATCGTTGAGCAGCTTCGCCATTCTGTTCAGTGTCCCAAATGATGACCTTTACGGGGTAAGTAACTGTTGTTTCGAGCAGTGTCGAAATGTTCTCCAATGCTTGAACAGCTGCACCTATTCCGGCGTTCCCTCTTTCATCATCACCGTAGTAATACACAACGACGTTCTCGATGGCTTTTGATTTCCACTTGAATCTTCCATCTAAATAGGTGAACTCCTTGACTTGTGAAGTCTCAATTTTCCCATCCTGGTTTTCGATATCCCATTTGTACGCGATCGTACTTCCGACAGGAATGTACCGCGAGGTTGATATTTTGTTCGTTTCTAGGAGTATCTTGTGCTCCTGAGTTCCATCGATCGATTGTATATTGAGTTTTTGGGTGCCACCGACACTCGTTTCTGGGGACTGGATAGTGTAGGTCAGCGTCAAAGATTTGAGCGGCTCGTTTGAGTCTAGACTAATTGAAAACTCTATGACAGTTGGGTCAACACCTCGAGCTTCCATAGTGAGGACTTTGGTCGCAGTTTGCGCCGAAGCCTCGGATGTATGGAACCCGATTGCGAGGGTCAAAAGAGTTATTAGCCCAATTCTGATGGCAGAAATTGGGTCCAAAGAGAATTTGTTCCTTGGTGATTCTGTGTTCAAGTATCAGCTCCTACCTGAGAGTCGAGGAACGAATGAATTAACGGAGTAATATTGCCATCGAGTACTCCGTCCACATCCGACGTCTCAAATTCGGTGCGGAGATCCTTCACCATGCGATAGGGATGAAGCACATAGGAACGTATTTGATTTCCCCATCCTGCCTCAATGTGCTCCCCTCTAAGCTTGGATTCTTCCTCTTCTCGCCTCTTGATTTCGAGCTCGAGTAATTTTGACTCGAGGACGAGCATCGCCTGCTCACGATTTCGGCCCTGTGAACGCTCGTTTTGGCATGTTACGACGATGCCAGTGGGTTCATGTACAACTCGGACCGCTGTGTCGTTTTTTTGAACATTTTGGCCACCATTACCTGATGCTTTAAACGTATCAATTCGCAGGTCCTCAGACTTTATCTCGACTGCCAATTCGCCATGCTGAGCTTCCGGTACTATTTCGATTAGCGCAAATGACGTATGCCGTGCTTTGGCCGAATCGAAAGGTGATATGCGTACGAGTCTATGTACTCCTCGTTCTGACCGCAGAAGTCCGTATGCGAAATCACCCGAAACTTTGAAGTCTGCAGATTTTATACCTGCTTCATCACCATTAGTTATAGAGAGTATCTCTGTGTTCATGTTTTCAGAATTCGCCCAGCGTAGGTACATTCTTAACAAGAGTTCAGCCCAGTCCTGTGCATCAGTGCCTCCACTGCCGGCATGTACTGATATGAGCGCGGGTCGGTTATCGTATTCGCCGCTCAGTTTTAATTGGACCTCAAGCTCTCGGAACTCAGATTCGTAAGAATTGAGACTCGTTCGTATTTCATTCTCTAGATCCTGTGTGGAGTCATGCTGAAATAATTCGGCTAGTTCAGTTGCCTCAGCGATCGCTGATTCAAGTCTTTCCCAAGTGTCGATTATATTTTCAAGTCGTGCAGATTCTTTCATAACCTCACGTGCCGTGTTCTGGTCTGACCAGAACTCTGGATTTTCAGTCTTTTTCTGTAAGTCACCGAGAAGAAGTTTCTGTTTTGGGAGGTCAAAGACGCCCCTGAACATCACGAACTCTTGCCAGAAGATTCGAGCATTTTTCAATTAGTTCATTCATACTGCAAGTGTAACTCATAGTCTTGGTCAGACTGAAGCTCATTGAGACAGGAAATATGAGTTGCTTGTGTACCTGGGTTTCTAATGCATACAAAAATGGGAAGTAAGCTGGGCCGGTACTAGAGGCTGAGTGAAGCTAAAATTGGATAATGACTGCAAAAGTACTAGACGGGAAATTAGTAGCCGAGCTTATTCAAGGTAGACTCAAGGAAAGAGTCCTTCAGCGAGAGCATGATAAGTTACCGATCCCGAAATTGGCGGTGGTTAAGGTTGGAGACGACCCAGCATCCGGCACATACGTTCAGAATAAGATTCGTGCTGCCACGAAATTAGGTATGGAAGCAGAGCTCGTAGAATTACCAGAGTCGGTTTCTCAGTCAAAACTTCGTGCGACCGTCTCGGAGGTAAATGCGCGTACCGATGTCCATGGAATTATCATGCAGCTACCTATCCCGGCTAATCTTGACGAGTCATCGATTTTGGATGAGATATCTACGGTGAAAGATGTGGATGGTTTGACGAGTCGAAGTCTTGGACGGCTTGTTGTAGGATTTCCGGTTCACCTTCCGGCCACTCCATTAGCTGTTGTGGAAATCATGAAACATTTCAATATATTCCCTGAGGGTAAGCATGTGGTTGTCGTGGGAAGATCATTACTAGTCGGACGCCCTATATCAATAATGTTGTCACAACGAGTTGCAGACGGGAACGCGACTGTAACAGTAGCTCATCGTGGTACACAAGATCTCAAAAAACTTATCGCAACAGCTGATATTTTGATTGTTGCCACGGGCAGCCCGAATTCGATTGGGCCGGAGATGCTAAATTCGCGCACGACGGTGATAGACGTTGGTACAAATTGGATTGCCGACGAGACTCGTAAGAGTGGCAGGCGATTGGTAGGTGACGTAGATTTTGATCGCGCGCTTCCAATAGTTGAGGCTATTACACCGGTGCCTGGGGGTATTGGACCAATGACGGTTACTATGCTTCTGAGTAACACCCTGAATGCGGCAGAGATGCAGGATCACTTATGATCGAAAATTTTCACAGCCATGGCTCGCATGCGGTAGGCGTAGACATGATTGAGACAGACCGAGTGGCTCGAGTGTTGAGTAAGCATCCAAGACGATTTCTAGAACGGGTATACACAGAGGCAGAGCGCGCATTTTGCAGAGGCAGGGTCCCTGAGCTGGCCGCGAGATTTGCTGCGAAGGAAGCAGTGATGAAGATGCTTGGTACTGGGGCAAGATCTGTTGGTTGGAAAGAGATAGAAGTATTACCTGATCGCCGAGGGAAGCCACTTGTATATCTGTATGGTGGTGCCCGCCGACGGGCGCAAGTAATCGAATTGGATGCAATAGACATTTCTCTAACCCACCTTCTGTCTTTTGCAATGGCAGTATCGGTGGGCCACGTAAGAGAACCTGAACAAATTCAGTCTGACGCGCGTGAATTCCTTCTGTTGCGGCTGCGTGAACGCGGGCTCTTGGGAAAAAATGAGGGGGATGCCCCTGAACCCCCTGGCCGGAATGGCATAGGGTCAGAATAGGATATTCTAGCTACTTCTCGAAGGGAGTATAAGCATGAGCGTCGGAAGTATTGTGTCGGTAGCACAAATGCGACAATTAGAACAGGCAGCTATTGCAAATGGAGTGTCTGAGGATGACTTGCAACGCGCGGCCGGGCTAGCTGTCGCTCAGGAATGTTGGATGGCGATGGGAACGATGGAAGGACGTCCAGTTCTTGTGTTAGTCGGATCCGGAAATAATGGTCGCGATGCTCTCATCGCTGCCAATCATCTCTATGAATATGGTGCCTCGGTTTTTGTTTATGCGGCTACTGTAGGTCAGGTGAATGACCCAATTTGGAATGAGATCGCTGCGAACGATATCCCCCATGCTTTTGCTGCGAATGATCAGGATTTTTTGGAGTTGGAGACTCTTCTGGAACGGACTGCGGTTGTACTGGATGGGCTGCTAGGAATAGGGTTTGATCCGAAAGGTCGACCTATTGAAGGTCTCTATGCTGAGATTCTCTACCGAATAAAAATTGCGTCTGAGACTATTCCCCCTGTCCGTATTTTTGCGGTTGATGTTCCGAGCGGATTAGATGCTGACACTGGGTTCGCAGATCCGCACACTGTGGCCTCGGAACTGACAGTCACTTTCGGATATGCCAAGGTTGGTCACTTTGTTGGGGACGGACGGAAATTTTCTGGCCGTACAGTTGAGGTGGACATAGGTATTCCTAAAGAGGTTATAGATTCGTTCGAAATTCCGTACCAGACCCTACGCTTGCACGAGCTGCGTAAGGCTTTGCCAGATAGGCCCAGTGATGGGCACAAGGGAACCTTTGGACGCTTACTAGTGATTTCCGGTTCGAAAACTTATCCCGGCGCAGCGCGTCTAGCAGTAGACTCGGCGGTTCGTACAGGTGTTGGCTCGGTTGTCCTAGCGGCTCCAGCAAGTATTCAGAACGTGGTGGGTGTTCTCCCTGACATATCCCACTTACCCCTGACAGATGCATCTGGTTTTCTTGGAAGTCACGCAGCAGATGAATTACTCGAATATCTAACAAATCGCCCGCCATCTGCTGTGCTTTTGGGTCCCGGTCTAGGCCTCAATGACGATACTCGGGAATTTGTTCAATCATTCATTGGGGGCTTGAATGAAGCCCTTCCAAACGGATTCAAGGGGTTAGTCATAGATGCTGATGGTTTGTCGGCTCTGGCCGCAGCAGGTGATTGGAGCACACTGAACGAGAATCATTTCATTCTTACTCCTCATATCGGTGAAATGGCCACGATTTCAGGACTCGAGAAGGATTTCATCAGGGAGAATAAGTTGTCGGTTGCTTCGCAATTTGCAGTTGATACAAGAAGCACCATAGTCCTAAAAGGGGCTGGTACTGTGATAGCTTCCCCTGACGGCCATGCTCGGTTGTCAGAAGCTGCTACCTCAGCCTTAGCCCACGCAGGTACAGGAGATGTGCTTGCTGGGCTTGTAGGGGGATTTCTTGCACAGGGTTTGACCCCTCTTGATGCTGGAAGTGTGGCTGTATACATGCATAGTGAGGCTGGACGTCAGGTTAGTGAGGTCTATGGTGATGCTGCGACTCTAGCTTCTGATCTAATTCGAGCACTGCCTGATGCTAGAAAAGTTCTAGATGTTCCGGAGACACGTATCTAATTTCCGCCCTGCTCAGATGCGCTTACATTACAATTCTTAATACTGAACGATGTGACTGGGATACATGATTAAAGGTGAGTTCTAATGACCGAAAAGACATCCCAACTTTCCATTGCTTCTAACTTAATTCCCGTCATTGAGCGCGGTGCAGCTATGGTTTTCCCCGGTCAGGGAGCACAATCAAGTGGCATGGGGAGGAGGGTTTTCGAACACTCTCCTGCCGCTCGAGAAACTTATGCTGAAGCTTCTGACTATTTAGGGTTTGATATTGCAAAAATTTGTTTCGAAGCAACAGAGGAAGATCTTGCATCCACCGAGAATACTCAACCCGCCGTACTCACCACCTCATTTGCAATGTATAGAGCAGCAAGAGAGAAATTTGTGGAGTTTGACATAGGATTCTCACCTAAACTTTTTGGCGGGCATTCGATGGGTATGTTTAGTGCAGCTGTTGCCTCAGGCTCTCTTTCGTTTAGAGACTCCTTGAACTTGATTCTTGAGCGTGCACGATTGATGGGGGGATTCAGTGAAGCCAGGCCGGTAGGTATGGCGGCGATTATTGGATTAAATTATGAAAAAGTGAAGGAAATATGTGAGCAAGCGACTGTAGGCCCGGATTGTCGAGTGGATGTGGCGAATCATAACGAAGAGCTGCAAACTGTTATTTCTGGTGATAGCACCGCGATTGAAGGGGCGATGGGAATCGCAAAATCGTTTCGTGCCAAGGCCATCAGATTGAAACTGAAGGTTAGTAGTCATACGCCTCTTCATGAGCAGCAATCTGACGAGTTTGCGGCCGTTGTCAGGAAAATCAAATTTCAGAACCCTGAATCGCCTGTGGTCAGCAATATTGGGTCGCATCTGATGAAGACTGGTGTTGAAATTCAGTCGGAATTTGAGAACCAACTGAAATCACCAGTCCTTTGGGCTGATAATGTTCGACGAATGGTTTCCGAAGGAGTCGAAATGTTTGTGGAAGCAGGTCCTGGACATGCGCTGACTCGCATGATTCGCAGAATCAATGAGAGCTCCATCGCTGTGTCGTTGGATGATGCACGCGATCCGCCAATTCCTATATCAGCGCTCACAATGGACGCAAGCTAAATATTTGGGGAGGGTAGTTGCATTAGCACTCAATCAGGAGAATCAAGGCGTAGAGTAGTTGTGACAGGTATTGGCCTGATCTCACCACTCGGAAATGATCTCCATAGCACTTGGCAATCGGTATTGTCGGGCAAATCGGGCCTTGATTACATTTCTCGCTTCGATGCAACTGATTACGAGCATCCAATTGCCGCCGAAGTTAAGAATTTCGACGCTCAAGAATTTCTTGATCCAAAAATTGAGCGAAGACTGGATTTCTCAACAAGCCTGGCAATGGTAAGTGCTCGACAGGCTTGGTCGGACGCTAATATTGCTCCCGGGAATTTCATCCCTGAACGGTCTGGTGTGGTCATTGGAACTGGTATCGGTGGTGGGCATCTAATGGTCGAGGCACAAAAAATACTGGAGACAAAAGGACCGCGTAGAGTGTCACCCTTTTTAATCACAAATATGCTTGCTGACACCGCCTCAGGTCAAATTGCAATAGATTTGGGTCTGCAAGGGCCTAATTTTGCTGTTACGGCAGCTTGTGCCTCCGGCGGGGCAGCTACTGGAGAGGCAGCATCTATTATTCAAAGAGGAGAGGCCGATATCATTTTGACCGGCGGGTACGAGGCACCATTGCAGCCTGTGTTTTATGCTGGATTCAATGCGATGAAGGCGCTTGCAACTGCAGACAACCCAATACAAGCGGTCAAGCCTTTCGATCTTGATAGAAATGGGTTCATATTGGGTGAAGGCTCGGCAATGCTCATATTGGAGGAGCTTGAGCACGCTAAACTGCGTGGGGCTCATATATATGCTGAACTTTCAGCCGCTGCAACGTCAGCTGATGCATTTGATATGGTGGCGGCAAGTGGTGAAGGAATCGCGCACGCCATGCGTGCAGCCCTCTTGCAGGCGGACTTAACTCCTGAGGATATCGGATATATCAACGCCCATGGAACTGGAACTCCTCTCAACGACAGGGTTGAGACCCAGGCGATCAAAGGGGTGTTTAAAGAATCAGCTTATAAGTTAGCTGTATCTTCCACCAAGGGTGCGACAGGTCATATGATGGGCGCTGCCGGAGCAGTGGAAGCAGCACTCACGATTATGGCGGTGAGGGATCAGGAACTGCCACCCACACTGAATTATATGAACTCGGATCCTGATTGCGATCTGGATTATGTTCCTAATATTAGTAGGCCGGTGGAGATCGATCATGCTATGAGTACCTCCGTTGGGCTGGGTGGTCATAACAGCGCGATCATTTTGAGCAAGTGGATGAATGACATGTAATCCGTTATTTGTGTATTGAGAGGAGATCGGTATCGATAATCGAAGGACTGGCATGATCAGTGGAGAAAGGCGTGTGGTGGTAACAGGCCTAGGTTTGATGGTCGCTAACGGAGTCGGGCGAGAACAAGCTTGGAAGAATCTCCTAGATGGTGTAAATGGAATAGCTCCGACGACGAGATGCGACGTATCAGATCTCACTTCACAAGTATCAGGTGAGGTGCCTGAGTTCGATTTGTTCACTTATCTGGATAAAAAAGAGGCGAGAAGAATGGACCGATTCACTCACCTAGCTATAGCTGCCGCTGGTGAGGCGATTGATCATTCCGGCCTTGATATAGCGAAAGAATCGGAATTGATTGGATGCATGATTGGCGTTGGGATCGGTGGCATGGAAACATTAGAACGTGAATTCAAGACGTTCTTCGATAGAGGACCCGGCCGTGTAAGTCCATTTCTCGTGCCGATGTTCATACCTGATATGGCTGCTGGACAGGTCTCTATCCGTTATGGAGCAAAAGGGCCGAACTTCAATACCGTTTCAGCCTGTGCTTCCGGAGCTGACTCGATCGGTACTGCCGCTGAGGTTATAAAGCGCGGTGACGCCGTGGCGATGATCGCAGGAGGGGCTGAAGGAGCAGTTACCCGAATGTCTATAGCTGCGTTTGCAAATAGTAAGGCTCTCTCTAGTAACAATGACTATGAGACTGCGTCTCGCCCGTTTGATATAAATCGGGATGGATTTGTGTTGGGCGAAGGGGCTGGAATTATGATTTTAGAGGAGCTCGAGCATGCCCGTGCTAGGGGAGCTAACATCATTTGTGAATTTCTGGGATATGGTCAATCCGCTGATGCATTTCATGTAACACAACCGTCTGAAAATGGTGAAGGTGCGTCACGGGCGATGGAGATTGCTCTAAGTAAAGCCGCGATCGATATCGATAACGTTGACTACATAAACGCGCACGGCACCTCGACGCCCTTGAATGACAAATTTGAGACTATGTCTATGAAGAAAGTGTTCGGTGAGAATGCCTACTCAATCCCAATATCGTCTACGAAATCTATGGTAGGTCATACTCTTGGTGCGGCAGGTGGAATTGAATCAGTGGTAACTGCACTAAGTATTAGGGACGACAAGATCCATCCGACAATTAACCTTACGCATAAAGATCCTGACTGTGACTTAGATTACGTACCTGACGAGTCACGTGAGGCACCGATCACTATAGCTATGAGTAACTCCTTGGGGTTTGGCGGTCATAATTCGTCGCTAGTATTCTCAAAATATATGGGCTAAGTCATATGGCAGAGTGGAAGATTGCTGCAGATCCTGATCTGAGTGGCTATGCCGACGCCGGACCCGATCTTCCGATGGCGATCAAGAAATTATTGGTTAATCGCGGCATAGATTCAACGCTGGCGGCAAGAATATTCATGCAGACACCTAAAGATCTGACTCAGGATGAGTTGATGCCGAACCTGAGCGCCGCGGTTTCAAGATTGAAATCAGCCTGCGAGCATGGCGAGAGAGTCACTGTCTTTGGTGATTATGATGTAGACGGAATAACGGCATCGGTTTTGCTAGTTGAGGGATTAAATTCGCTCGGTGCAAATGTTGATTATTACATTCCTGATCGTAGAACCGAAGGTTATGGACCAAATGTTCGATCGATTAGACGAGTGTCAGACTTAGGGACATCTCTATTGATCACTGCTGACACGGGGACTTCTGCAATAGAAGAAATTGACGAAGCTAACGAGCTTTCAATGGATGTAGTTGTGATTGATCATCATTCGATACCCGCAATATTGCCGAACGCACTTGCTATCGTTAACCCACTCCTAAATGATAATGAGTACGGGTCCGAGCCAGCAGCAGTTGGAGTTGCCTACAAAGTTCTCCGGGCACTCTTTGAGGAGATGAGACGAGAGTTTGATGATACGCGCTATATAGAATTAGTGTGCCTCGGTCTGGTCTGTGACTTGGCACCATTGAAAGGTGAAAGCAGGTCCCTTGTGCGACTGGGATTGGATGCGATACGTAGATCAAAGCGTCCTGGTATCAAAGCCTTGTGTAAACAAGCAGGTATTAAGGAATCAGAGATTGATTCCGAGGCTATTGGGTGGAAGTTGGGACCACGCCTGAATGCAGCGGGTCGAATGGCACACGCCAGCCTATCTTTTGATCTTTTGGATTGTGATGATCCTGTTCGTGCGGACGCGCTCGCTAAATCTCTCGAGAGATTGAATGACGATCGTCGCTCAGCAACCGAGGCGGCCGTGGAATTATCGCGAAAATATCTTACCGATATGTATGGTGAGGAATTGCCGCCGCTTGTAATCATCGCTTCAGATGAAATACATGCAGGTATAGCCGGTATCTGCGCGTCAAGATTGGTAGAAAAGTATGGGCGTCCCGCGATTGTCATAGATATGTCCGGCGAGGAAGCACGGGCCTCATGTCGGTCAGTGGGGGATTTCGATCTAGTTGACTTGCTGAATAAAGTTTCTTCTCATCTCATAAAATTTGGCGGTCATAGAGCAGCGGCCGGCTTTTCTGCTGAACTGAGTAATGTCGCGGAGCTACAATCTTTGCTTTTATCGGCTGCGGCCCAAGTTTCTGTCTCCAGACAGGACCATATCCATATTGACATGGATATCAATTTTGAAGAAATGACCGATCGAATGTTCCAGTACTTGGATCTACTCGAACCGCATGGAGTTGGAAACCCTCGACCCGTATTTGTAACCTCAGAGGCAACAATGACCGGTGCTCGCTCGATGGGCCAGAACGGTGCTCACCTTCGCGCCAGTTTTGTTCAGGGTACGGAGACTTGGGATGCAGTTGGCTGGAATATCGGGGAATACTCAAGGTATAACGGGCGAAAGTTCGATTTAGTCTACAGCTTCCGTCGTACAGATCCAAGATTTCGTCGAACCGCACTTCAGTTGCGTGAACTAGACGTCATTGCGTTGAGACTGAGTGACACTGGTATTTAATCAGATTCTTTCTCATAGGAATCAAGCATCAGACTGCATATTGCCCATTTATCTAGACTATCTTGTGTTCGGACTATCAATGCTTCCCAGAGTTCGGACTGTTTCAGCTGATTCACCGAACCCTCCCAACGAAACGAAGCTACGGTTTCTGGAATCCCGAGCTCAGGTCTAATCTCGGGCATTTTATGTGCCCGTTCGACTGCGCTTCCTACGAGTGGTCTGACGAGTACTTTTGGGGAACCCTCTTTCGTCGTCCGTGTATCTACGATTAATGCCTGCCCAATATGAGGAATTTGGACAGTTATCAGATCTGCGGATTCGACATTATCCAGTCCGGCCTGATCTAGTTGTAGAAGTTCAGAGTTTTTAGTCACTAATAAATTCTACTTTTTTGATCTAATTCGTGCAATTGGATAGTAGGACTTCGTCAAAGTTTCGACGCAATGTTGAGAAATTTGTGCTTCCCTACTCGGAGAAAATCGCCTTCTGCTAGAAGTTGATTGATATCTGTTGCTGTTTCATTATTAATTTTGATAGCACCCTGGGCCACAAGCCGGCGCACCTCTCCACCACTTAAGTTCATACTGTCCATGATGACGTGTACTAGCCGAACATCTTCACTAAGCACGTAGAGTGGTGCCTCAGCTACGGGGTCTTTTCTATTTTGAAAAGTTTCTTCGAAATATTCATTTGCCTGGGATGCTTCGTTAGCTCCATGAATGAGTGATACGACGGATCTGGCTACATGTTTTTTTGCGTCTATCGGCGTGATGTTACCTTTCTCAATATCCAGTAACAAATTATCAACCTCAGTGGGGTGGAGATTCGTCACCAACCGAGCATAGAGATCTAGCGCCTGATCTGGAAGACTCATCAATTTGCCGAACATATCTAGTGGTTCATCGGTTAGGCTGATGGTATTCCCAATTGATTTCGACATTTTCTCTTTACCATCAGTACCAACCAGGATAGGCAGTGTTAGTGCCACTTGAGGCTTCTGTCCGCGACTAGCTTGTAATGTTCGTCCAACGTCTACGATGTTGAATATTTGATCGCTTCCTCCTATCTGGACATCAGTGTTCATGTGTAGCGCATCATATGCTTGGAGAATTGCATACATGAATTCACTGATTCGGATGGAGTCACCTTTTTGAATACGATCCCTAAACGTGCTGTGTTGCAAAAAGTGTCCCACAGAAAATTCAGAAGCCAGTTTTATAACTTCGGCAAATTGCAAAGGGGCGAGCCATTCATGGTTATATAGCACCTTCGTGCGACTTTCATCGAGAACTATGAATGCCTGGTTAATATAGGTTTTACTAAACTCTTCGACGTCGGATTCTCCGAGCATTGGACGAGTTGATTGTCGCCCGGTAGGATCCCCGACTTGGGCAGTGAAGGATCCTATCAAGAACACTACTTGGTGACCGAAATCTTGGAACTGTCTCAATTTGACCATTGTCGGAATATGGCCAAGGTGCAGATCGGTCGCTGTTGGATCGTAGCCGCAATAAACGGTTAGTGGCCGGTCTTCATTGAGTAGATTTCTGAGCTCATCTGTCATAGCTTGCTGCAGTGTTTCAGAGCCAAGATCAACTCCATCCATCAGGACAATCATCTGTTCTTCAACCGAGGTCATAGTTCGTTTTTTAGCCATCGGACTCTCCACTAAGGAACTTCCTGCTGGAGAAGTACTTGCGCACATTCTCTACGTCCGCCTGAATTTGATTGATCAATTCATCAGGGGATTGGAATTTTTGTTCGTCTCTTAATCTTGACAGAAATTCCACGGTAGCGACCTCATCGTACACATCTTGATCGAAATCGAGTATATGAGTCTCAACATGCCTACTTTTTCCTACTTCGAAAGTAGGTCTCGATCCTATGTTTGTGATAGAAGGAAGATTATTACCAAGAAGCTTTGTCATCGTTGCATAAACTCCATCGGGGGGGAGGGTTCTGTCCGCTGAGACCCCGACGTTTATAGTAGGGAAGCCTATGGTGCGTCCTCGTTGATCACCCAGTAATATAGGCCCTCTTAGACTATAGCTATGTCCCAGGAGGGACTGTACTTGTTCCATTTCACCTTCGGCGAGCGCCGCACGAATTCTTGTCGAGGAAACTTTTACGTCTTCGTTTTCGATTAGCTCCAGATGAATTACCTCAAAGCCTAATTGTTCTCCAAGTTCTTTTAATTTTTCTATATCTCCTTCACCATTTCTTCCTGTTCGGAAATCATTCCCTACAACTAGCACTTCTAGACCGGCCTCTTGAACGAGCATTTCACAGAAGTCTTTAGCCGAAACTTGTTGCAATTCCGAACTGAAAGAAAGTACGGAGACAAAGTCAGCACCTGCCTGCCTGATGAGCTCAACCCGTTTTTCGAGTGAGGTCAGATAAGAAAATTGTATTTCCGGTCGAATAACGGTCACAGGATGAGGGTGGAAGGTGATAACTCCGCCAGATATACCTCGTGACTCCGCCTCAGATAGCATGCGAGAAAGTAATGCTTGATGTCCCTTATGAACGCCGTCAAATACCCCAATAGATAAGGCATGTTTACCTGGACTGGCGGACCGTCGTAACTCATCACGAACCAAGAGCACTCTGTTCTCCTAGCTGGCTATTCAACTGATTGGTGAGTGTACGATCCTAACATCGTTTAGTCTTTGATCCACTTCCAATTATTAACTTGGGCCGATCGCGATTAAATATATTTCACCAAATTGTTCGGTTTGCTCAGCTGTTATTTCTTGTGATTTGATGAGTTCTAATACGGCTAGGAAATCAACTATTACTTCTGCTCGAGAGGTTGCATGCTCAATCACAGACCGGAACAGGATTTGTTTTTCTACGATTTCGTTGAGAAGCGTCCGTATCCTATTTATTCGGTCTTCAAGAACGATCGGCTCCCGCTCAATTTCTATTGATTCATCGTCAGGCAGTCGTTCCAGTACTTCCCCTATGATTTCAACTAGAGACTGGAGTGTTATTCCATCCAACCCATTCGACATTTCAGGTAGATTTATTCGTGTCGGCGGTGCAGTCCTAGGATACGTTTGGGCCCCTTCTCTCTGCCTTAATTGATCAGTGGCATTGGAAAATTTCCTGTATTCCTTAAGGGCCTCAATCAATGCATCTATGTCAGCATCTTCTGGTTCAGGTGTATCCTCGATTTCGTTTGGGATTAACGTGCGCGACTTCAAAAGTAGCAAACGCGAGGCTACTGAAACATATTGCGCCACTTGCTCAATGGGTATAGTTCCAGCAACTTTTGCTTCTCTGACATACATTGCAAACTGTGAGGCCACTGTGGCCAACGCAATTGTGTTTATATCCATTTCATGTTGCTCCACCATTTCAAGCAGAGTTTGGATCGGGCCTTGGTACTCGAGTAGATTGAGTTCTAGATCACTTCGTTGTACATCTGATTTATGAAACTCAGGCCCGTCATCGTGATCACTCTGAATCGTCATCGATCAAATCCGCACGGAGTGATTTCGCGTTTTTAAGGTAGATATGTCGTATTTCTTTTTGTTGTTTGTCAGAATTTACATGCATTAGTACCCGAATGCATCTAGCAAGGGATCCTGGTACGTTCATTTCGACTAGGCATTCTAGAGCTGTGTTCGTGAAACCTAGATTTCTCGCTGCAACAGCTGGAAATTCTGCGTTTAGATCAGCTGTGGTAGAGAAAAGTATTGATGCCACGTCATCAACCACGATTTCGTTAGCCTCGATTATGCCAGTTATTAGGTCATGGGCGGCCAGTAAGATGTCCTCGCGAGAATTCGAGTCACTAGTGGTAGCTCCTCTCACACCTCTGACTTTCATGATTCACGTCCAGAAGTAAGGGTAGCTATGAAGTCCTCAGTTGCGGTTTGTATTGTTTGTCTATCAGCTTGTGCTATCGCCTGAATGAATGCGCTCCCGACAACAGCGGCATCTGCAATTTCATTGACCTCCACAACATGAGAACGTTCGGATATTCCAAATCCAATCGCAAGGGGAATATCTGTTTTGGTTCTTACCTGTTCAATAAAGACGGGGAGCTCGTTCGAGAGAGTTTTCCTTGCACCCGTTATTCCGACTACCGAGACGCAGTAGATCATCCCGCTGCCATATTCGGAGACGAGTTCGATTCGGTCATCAGTTGAAGTAGGAGCGAGTAGGAATATAGTGTGAATAGAATGTTTCGTCAGGATTGGCGCAATTTCCAGAGCTTCCTGCGGCGGGAGATCCACACAAATAAGGCCATTTATGCCTGCTGACTGTGCATCTTTAGCCCATCGTTCGGGGCCATACGCCAGCAGAGGATTGAAGTATCCCATAATTATTATGGGCAAATGGGGATGAGTCGTCCTAATCTGGCTAGCGAGATCAATTACTACCTCGCCCGTGCATCCATTCTGTATTGCTGTGTCGTATGCTCGTTGGTTTACAGGTCCATCACCCATCGGATCGCTAAACGGCCATCCTATTTCTATTGCTGATGCGCCTCCTTTGACCGCAGCATTCACTATATCTATCGTGGAATTGCTCTCCGGCCAAGAAGCAGGTAAGAAAGGGATGACGACGGTCCTGCCATCTTTTCTATTGTTCTCGAACATCTCGTCCAGTTGATTATGCATCATTAGCCTGCTTCCCGGAACTAATTGCAGTCAGTAGGGCTGCTATGGCTTTTCCTCGATGCGAAATAGTATTTTTGAGGTCACCAATTTGTGCCATGGATCTCCCGTCAGGGATTAAGAATATCGGATCATAACCAAATCCGTCATCGCCACGAGGACTCTCAGCGATGAAACCTTCGCATACACCTTCTCTTGTAATAATAATGTTCCCTGGTATAGCCAGAGCCACACACGCTCGGAACCTTGCCGTCCGTTTTGGTAGAGGAACTGACTTCATTAGATTTAGAATTAGTTCGTTACGGTCTCGCTCCGATCTAACGTTTTTTTGCCTGAGGTTTATTCCGTATCTTGCTGAGACCGGTCCTGGTGCTCCATCCAAGGCATCTATTTCGAGGCCACTGTCATCTCCAATTGCAGGAATTCCCG
>CAXGQC010000027.1:0-18617 GCA_964011795.1 uncultured bacterium
TCGGTGTTATGGTGATCACCGGAAGCGGACTCGAGATAGCAGAAATTAATTTCGCAGACCCAAATGCAAAATTCGGAAAATTTTCACGAGATTCCAGACAATACGCAAAACAGATACTAAAACTTCGCCAGAAACTTGATACTGTTCCGATGATCAGTAATCGCGACAATAGAGATGAACATGCGATTCAGGAACTAGTTGGAGAGGCTAGACAACAACTAACGGATTATTTTCTTGGTGAGCTTAGAAATTTTGCTCTACCGCTGGTAACCTGCAGAGGAACAGCTCTGCAGCGGGACGTATGGAACGTTTTGCCTGAAGTCGATTTTGCTCTTACTAGCACTTACAAAGCTGTTGCTGTGCGAGTAGGTCGTCCCAAAAGCTACCGGCCAATTGGCCAAGCTATTGGACGGAATCCTCACTCAATTGTGGTGCCGTGCCACCGTATTATCGGCTCAGATGGTGGATTGACGGGCTATGGGGGAGGCATAACTCGAAAGTCCTGGCTGTTGGACTTTGAAACGGCTTTTATACCGGAGTAAATATGTCTGTTATAGTTTCTCGGTCACATATGATTTAAAGGGAGGACATATGGCTAGTCTTGAAGGTCGAACAGCTTTGGTAGCAGGAGCAAGTCGAGGAATTGGCGAGTACATGGCCAAATACCTGGCCAATGCTGGGGCGAAAGTAGCCGTCGCGGCACGAACAACAGAAGTTACAGATAAACGTCTACCTGGGACGATACATACGGTTAGTGACTCTATTAACGAGCAGGGCGGCACGGCTATACCAGTAGTTATGAATATGAGGGATCCTGAGAGCATAGCTGCGGGAGTAAGTGAAACAGTTGAACAATTTGGTGGTTTGGACATTGTTGTGAACAACGCTGCCATCTTAGTCCCTGGGTCTCTAGAGTCCGTTTTGGATCGACATATCGATCTTATCTGGCAAGTTGACTTGCGAGGTCCCCTCCTACTAATGAAACATGCTCTACCACATTTGCAAAAAGCTGGTGGGGGAGACTTCATCAATGTTTCATCTGTCGCAGCGGTATTTCCAGGCCCCGGTCCCTACGAAAATGTCACCCGCGGTGACGGGGCATTTTACGGTATGGTGAAAGCTGGCTTGGAGCGTGCTTCGCAGGGTTTAGCTCGTGAGTTGCAGTCCGAGAACATAAAGGTGAACGTGTTATCACCTCAAGGGAGAATAAAGACTCCTGGTAATATTTGGGCGGATAACGATCCTGACAACCCATCGCTTGAATTTGAAGCAGCGGATGAGATGGGTAAAGCGACAGTCTGGGTATGTGAGCAATCGATTGAATTCACAGGTAATATTTTGTACGACCAAGATCTCTGTAAAGAAAAAGGCCTCTAAAGGCCTTTTTCTTTTAGGAGCTGATCGACGAGAAGTGATCGTTGTAGTTTGCCGTTGCGAGTGCGTGGAAGCTCCGAAACCTGAACGAAGTCATGAGGTTGTTTGTAGGTCGCTAAGTTATCGGCACAATAGGACTTTAGTTCCTCAAAATCTATTTCTTCATTGATTTCAGGGATGATACAGGCCACTACTAGATTTTTTTGGCTATCGATAGGTAGGCCTATGACCGCAACCTCGTTTACGGCGTGATGCTTCGATATCGTGTGCTCTATCTCTGCTGGCGACAGACGAAATCCAAAAGACTTGATAATGTCGTCTGCCCGTCCTTTGAACCAGATGTATCCATCCTTGTCCATAATTGCTAAGTCTCCACCCGTAAACCAGTCTCCCCTGTAGACATGCGTTTCTTCTTCCGGCCTTTGCCAATAGCCGAGCATCAATCCGGGGTCAGTTCTATGAACAGCAAGTAAGCCGAGCTCACCAGGTGGTAGCGGCTCCGCTGAGTCAGAGTCCGCATCGAGAATGGCTACGGTGCGCCCAGCTTGAGGTTTCCCCGGCGACCCTTGCACGATGGGTACGGCAGGTCCATTAGATATGTAAGTACTGATTTCTGTCATTCCCAATGACTCGTACATGGGAGCACCCACTTGCGAAGTCCATTCATCTCGGAGGGCTGGGCTAAGTGGTTCGCCAGCACATAGTACGTGACGAAGTTCACTTAGGTTGTGTTGGGAGGGATCTGAGTACTTCAAAATTTGTCGATATACCGTTGGTACCGCGGCAAATATTGTCACTCGATATTGGTCGATAAGTGGGAGCCACTTTTCTGGATTAGGTTCCCCTCCGCAGAGAATAGCCGTTGCACCCCATCTCCAGGCATCCATGAGCCCAACACCGAGTGTATAGGTCCAGTTGATTGTTCCGGCATGAAGTGTTGTGTCAGTGGGTTTGAAATCCAGCCAACCATGTCTGATGAATTCTCGTCCTAAAACCGTTCTTTGGGCATGAACCACACCCTTTGGTGTTGAGGTGGTTCCGGATGTATACACAAAAAATGCAGGATCATTAGACCGAGTTTGTGGCAGGGGGACATCAGGAGGATTTTTGACTAAGGCAGCGATTGAAATTAGTTTCATTTCTTGTACTGTGTCTGGATTGTGATTAGAAGCTTCGTTGACGATCATCGCAGAAGCGCCGCAGTCGGATGCAATTTGAGATACTTCGGTGTCGGTAAGCTGTGGCGAGAGAGGTATCGGAGCTAAGCCAGCCGCGACTGCACCAAAGAAAGCAAATGCATGATTAGGTTCGTGTTCTAGTCGAACTAAGATCCGGTCACCCGGTTGATATCCCATATTTACGAGAGATTTGCCGATCGTGACTACTAAGTCCCACAACTCGGCATATGTCCATTTTTCCTCTGAACCATCAACATTAACGAAGATAAAAGCAATCCTATCCTTCTCAGCGTCGTCATCTGACCATCGTTTAATACAATACTCGGAGAGATTAAGGACTTGATCTTCGGTGTGATATTCGTTCTTGGGAAGCGTCATATGCGTTACCTTAGAGCCATATAAGTGCGGATGATTTTGATTTTCGCATGAAGATCCTAGGTTGGGAGTTTGTTATGCGTTACGACGATTTCGAAGATATACGAGTCACGATAAGTGACAAGGTTGCCGAATGGCAAATTATCAGGCCTGAAAAATTAAACGCCATGCGTACAAAAACGTTCTGGGAAATTATGGAATTGGGACGTCGACTGAACGCGGACGAATCCGTGCGAGCTGTTGTAGGTACGCATGAAGGTAGAGGATTCTCTGCCGGTGCGGATTTGACATCTGATGATCCAGGTGAGGAATCTTCATCTAATCCACGACCTAGTGCGAATGATTCGATGGGAGTCAGTGGAGTTGGAATGGCTATGGCCTTAATTGATAAACCTACGATAGCCGCAATCGACGGTGTTTGCGCCGGCGGTGGTATGTCTCTCGCGTTATCTTTTGACATTCGGTATGTGGGACCGCAAGCAAAATTCTTGACAGTGTTCACTCGACGCGCTTTAGGGCCCGACTGCGGTCTGACTTATCACCTGCCAAGACTGGTCGGACAGGGAAGAGCTTTAGAACTTATGTATACAAGCAGGGAAGTTGATGCTGAGGAAGCTGTCCGTATTGGGCTGGCAAATACATTGGTTGATGATCCGAGATCCCATGCGCTGGAGATTGCTCGTGAGCTTGCGGATGGGCCGCCGCTGTCACTCATGTGGGAGAAGCGAGAAGTAATGAACACGTGGGAGGCGTCCCTTCAGGAGCAAATCGAATATGAGTGGATGGCGCAGCGACAAATCGGCCAAAGTGAAGATGTGAAAGAGGGTAGTCGCGCCTTTGTGGAGAAGCGCAAAGCAAATTTCACTGGTCGATAGTAAGCAGTGACGTTACCGTTCCAGTAATGAAAATAAAGTCACTGTTAGTAGGAATTGTCGGAGGTGCCGCCTCCGGACTTACGGGTATCGGAGGTGGGACCGTGATGGTTCCACTTCTGACTGGTCTCCTCCGGATGCCTCAGAGAAACGCGCACGGCACATCACTGGCCATCGTCATATTCGTTGGTATTGCGGCTGTCATCCCATATGTAGCAGAGAGTCAGATACAGTGGCCTCTCGTATTCGCTCTTGGCATCGGAGCTATTGTGGGAGCACAAATCGGAACTAGGACGATGCACAACTTACCAGACACCTGGCTAAGACTTATTTTTGCGTCGTTTCTGTTCATTGTTGGTCTCCGTATGATTTTTTTGGAAAGCCCCGATGTATCTCAGGAGGGACTGTCAGACATCTTTAGCCTTGAAGCAGGCCTGGCATTCGCAATTGGTTTTGTTGGAGGTGCATTTGGAGGACTTCTAGGAATTGGAGGCGGTACATTGTTCGTCCCGGCCTTAGTTTTACTTGTCTCCGTTCCTCAGCACACTGCCCAAGGTATATCTTTAGTAGTTGTAGTTCTTACAGCATTGTCCGGAACATTTACCAATGTCAGAGCTGGATTCGTCGACAAAAATACGGTGATATGGGTGGCACCAGCCGCTGTCGTCTTGGGTTTTTGTTCTGGAATTCTTGCGCAGGATCTGCAAGCAGAATATCTAACGAGATTATTTGGGCTGGTAGTGGTTTATGTTGGCGGACGTACGGTTCTGAAAACATGGTCACAGCTAAGAGAGCGATAGGGAAGATATTAGTGCCTCGAGTAGATTGTTAGAGCACTATGCTAATTTCCGTAATATCAGATACACATTTGCCATCGATTTTTCGTAATCCTGATGGTTTAGGCCCTGAATTGGGAAAATTCCTCAGCCAGACAGATCTGATAATTCATGCGGGTGATGTTGTACGACCCTCGATTTTAGATTGGTGCGAACAGTTCGCCCCGGTGAAGTGTGCGAAAGGCAATAATGATGAATTTGATGATCCACGAGCTGAAGACAAGCTGCTTTTGGAATTGTTAGGTTGGCGAATTGGTGTGGTTCACGAACTTCGGCCGGAGGACCGACCGATGTCGGAGCTAATATTTCAGGCATTCCCTGAGGAGTCAGTCGATTCACTGGATGTACTGATCTCAGGTGATACTCACGTTCCAAGACTCGAATATCGAGATGATGTGCTCTTTGTGAACTCCGGTTCTCCCACGTTGCCATATCATCTTGAATGGCGTCACGGATCTGCGGCGCTACTCAATTTGACTTCGGACGGGATAGCAGCTGAAATTGTGAGCCTGGGTGAGACACCGGATCGTCCCAATCCGATCGAAACATCTTCGTTAGTAATTCATCGGTGATCCTGTACACTTTTTACATGTCGCACAATACAAATTCTGGAAGTCCAGAAAATCAAACAACTAGTGAAGCTTCATATAAGGCGAGCCTTGCTCGTCAGGCAAGTAGAACCTTAGCTCAAACTTCAGATGAGTCTCGTACCGCTGCGCTCGAGATGATTTCAGCGAAGCTAAGAGATTTCTCAAGCGATATTATCGAGATTAATCAGCTCGAATTGTCGACTGCCCGAGAAAAAGGTTTAAGTGAATCATTCCTAGATCGGATGATGCTTAACGACGAACGAATTGAGGGTATGGCCTCAGGAGTCAGTGAGGTTGCCGGCCTTGAAGATCCTATAGGTGGGATTGAGGATATGTCGGAGCGCCCCAACGGACTTAAGGTTGGAAAGATGCGTATACCGATTGGGGTTCTTGCCTCAGTCTATGAGGCTCGACCGAACGTCACAATTGATATTGCTGCGATAGCAATCAAGTCAGGTAACGCAGTGGTGCTCCGATCAGGTTCAGACGCTCATAAGACATCTTCGATTCTTGCAGAGATCGCTCGAAACGCAGTGTCGGAGGCAGGGATAGACATCCGCAGTATTCAATTTATCGAATCGACAGATCGCGAGGAAGTCGATCATCTTCTAGCTGCAGAAGAGTTCATTGATTTGATGGTCCCCAGAGGAGGTAGCGAGCTTATTGCTCGTGTCAGGGACAATGCGAAGATGCCCGTCGTTGCTGGTGGAATTGGTGTCTGTCACACGTATGTGGATGGCGATGCAGATTTTGAAATGGCTGGGGACATCGTACTCAATGCCAAAACGCGCAGACCATCAGTGTGTAATACGCTTGATACTCTTCTTGTGGATCGAAGCGCCGCCGCTGAATTTATTCCGCTGGTATCTCAGCGGCTGGCTGATGCTGGAGTCAACATGCACGTCGAGCCAGAGACCATAACACTCTTACCGGCATCTGCAAATGTGCTGCCTCTGCAGCAGGAAGATTACGACACAGAGTGGTTGTCGCTCGATTGCTCGATTAGAGTAGTCGATGGTTTGGCTGGAGCAATTGAACATATCGCACAGCATGGAAGTGGACATTCAGAGGCAATTGTCACCTCATCTTCGGATAATTCAAAAACATTTTTGGCCGCTGTCGATGCGTCAGCAGTATTTGTGAATGCCAGTACGGGATTCAATGATGGTGGTGAATTTGGCTTGGGTTGTGAGTTAGGCATATCTACCCAAAAGATGCACGCCCGGGGACCCATGGGACTCAAAGAGCTGACCTCATACAAGTGGATAGTACTGGGTGAGGGTCACACTCGTCCGTAATATTGTTTGTGCAACTGGTTGTAGAGATCTTGTTGCACGACTAAGCTGTGGTTTCCAGAGAACTGATTGGCGTGAGGAGTTTGAATTCTATGACACAGGAACATCAGGCAGCTATAGCTGGAATTTATGAATGGCCGAAGAGAGTAGATCCGTCCGTTTCCTCGATGCAGATTAAAGCAGCAAGTATCAAGGCAGCACTAGATGATGCGGGGCTCTCATGGTCCGATGTTGATGGTTTGTATGACGCTGGTGATGGTGACGGCGGCGGTGGAGGACTTGGTTTGGCCGCCTATTTGGGAATCAATCCGACCGTGATCAATACTACGCAAGTAGGGGGTTCATCATATGAGTTCCATGCGGCGCATGCGCTGAGAGACATTGCGGCCGGTAAATGTAAAGTAGCGGTAACGTCATATGGTTCCAAGGCGGCGACTTTACGTACTCCTATTGGGACCGGCGGTCCTCGAGGTGGTGGCACCTGGATGAGTAACATGGAAAATATGTATGGGTCTACTTTGATTTCGAATTATGCGATGGTTGCCCACCGACATATGCACGAGTACGGCACTACGACAGAGCAATTGGCAGAGATATCGGTCGCCACCAGAGCCCATGCTATGCGCAATCCTGAAGCAGTACAGGCGATGAAGGATCTGCAATTTGTGGGAATTGATGACATAACGGTGAATGATGTGCTTGAGTCCAGAATTGTCGCCGATCCTTTACACCTTCTTGAGTGTTGCATGATTTCGGATGGCGGCGGAGCTGCCGTGTTCGTGGCGCCAGAAGTTGCGGCGGACCTCAAGAAGAAACCAGTTTGGATCATTGGTAGTGGCGAAGCAACCAAGTATCGAGAGAACGGTGGTGATATCACCACCTCAGCTGGAGCACAGAGCGCGCCCATAGCTTTCAACCAGGCGGGTATTACCCCTGACGATATTGATATTGCCATGATTTATGACTCGTTTAGTATCACCGTGGCTGTAATGTTGGAAGATCTTGGATTTTGCAAGAAAGGAGAGGCCGGTTCGTTTATTGGTGATGGTCATCTTCGGTGGGACAGGCCCGGTCTGACGATAAATACGGATGGTGGAGGTCTATCATCAAACCACCCAGGGATGAGAGGTCTGTTTTTACTTCTGGAATCCGTGCGTCAACTTAGAGGTGAGTCAACGAGTCAGTTAGTTGATCCAAAATTAGCGGTCGCTCATGGCAACGGGGGACTGCTTGGTGCCACACATACTGGGGGAACCGTGATTCTCTCCGCCGATTAGATCGAATATTCCCAAACTTAATATTATTGAAAGGACAAGTAAATGCCTAACAGACCACAGCCAGCCTTCCCCGAACAGGACACGGAGTATTTCTGGCAAGGATGCAAAGAAAATGAGCTTCGGTACCAAAAAGATTCTGCAGGTAACGTCATTTTTTATCCACGAGCACACTCGACAGTTACTGGAGAGGGTGATTTAACCTGGCACGTATCAGAAGGTTTGGGGACCGTGTACACATATTCGGTAGTGCGACAGAATAGGCACCCGAATTTTGCTGATCTCGGGGCATATTCAGTAGCATATATTGATCTTGATGAGGGCTTTCGAATGCTTTCGAGTGTGGTTGGTGTCGATGATCCAACGACGGATATTACGGTGGGAATGAGAGTAAAAGTGGAATTCGAGGTTCAGGAAGAAGGGGAGTATCCGATCCCTGTTTTCAGACCAGTGGAGTAGAGACGGGTCAATGATCAAGCTTGGTGGTACTGGAACCGCCTCACATTTGAGCGCTTTCAAGGGATTAGAAGCACATTTCAAAGATCTTGGTATTGAGGTCGAATGGGTACTCTACTCGGACGATATGGCTGTAGTGCAAGCATTTGTTGAAGGTGAAATAGACATCGCATGGAACGGTCCTCTTAATTACGTGAGAATAAAGACCCAACTGCAGGAAGCTTGTCATGTTTTGGCAATGCGGGACGTGGATATTGATGTAGTCACGCACTTTGTGACTGCGTCTACATCTGACGTTTATACCTTGACAGATCTTGTGGAGAGAAATTTCGCGTTTGGCAGCCGGGGATCAGTTGAGACCGGCCTCCTAGCTCATCATTTTTTAAGGAAGTTCGGTGTTGACCCTGAGGTTGATCTGCAGTCAGCAACCTTTTTTGAGGAAAGACAGGAGTTGGGATTTACACCTGAACTGGATGTGCTGAGTCGAGTAATTTCAGGCGAGTGCGACGCCGGAGCAGTCAGTGGTCCCACCTTGGACAGACTAATTAGGGAGGAAACGATAGATCCTGCGGAAATTAGAGTCATTTGGACTAGTGAAAGTTACAGCCATTGTTGCTTCACAGCCCAGTCCTCTATGGAAGTAGAACTAGTTGACCGACTTCGTGAGGGATTCGAAGCGATAGACGCTGACAATTCAGTAGGCAGAGCTATATTGGAGGCAGAGGGCTGCGACCGAATAATTTCTGGGCAGGCCGTGGGTTGGGATGTAATCGAAGAGGCCGCTCGTGAGCAAAGGCTTATTTAGGGTTTAAAGGCGCTTGGACACATAATCGGCTATTGGTAGAGATGCAGTTAACCCAGGTGACTCAATACCTCCCAAGTGGGTGTATCCCTCATGTGTCCATATCAAGAAATCAGCCAAACTTTCGCCGGGCTTTTGTGTTTTCGGCCGGTATCCTACTTGCCCAGGGGCCAATTGTTCTATAGTAAGTCCTGGTAAAAACTTCCGTCCGGCTTGTAAGAAATTATTAGACCAAATTTCGTCGGGTTCGTTTCGATAATCAATATCTTCTGTCTCATCCATCCACTCCATCGAGGGTCCAAGGTGTAAGCCCCCGTCTGTGTCGGTGGTTAAGTGAACGCCGAGGCCACCAGCCTGGTGGTCTGGTAGCGGATAAATCGGTCTGTTTATCATTTTGGTTATTGATGGATCGACCACGTCATAATATCTCCCGCGATTGACCGTCTGCTTGAGGATAGGTATTTCGGTCCCGTCGCTTGTATAGCCGCCGTCCAGAGGGTAACCGACCATTGCAGCGATGCTATCCGCGGCCAGACCAGCGCAATTGATGAACATATCCGAACGGATTTGTGTATTTTCTTGATCTGAATCAACGATAGACGATGCAAAGTGATCTCCACGTCGATCTACTTGCACGAGCTCATGTTGGTATGCAATAAAACTGCCATTTTCCAATGCCACCTGTTCATATGAGCGGCACAAGCCAAACGCATCAATTACGCCTGTCCACGGGGACCACAGTGCTGCCGCTACATCCAGATGAGGTTCCAGTTCATGTATCTGGCTTGATGAGGCATACGTAAAATCTCGTACATTATTTTGTATCCCCTGCTCATATACCTCGTGTAATAAATCAAGCTCAGAGTCTTCAAAGGCGACAATTAATTTCCCCGTTCTATCTGCTCGAACTGAGTGAGATTCACACCATTCGTAGAGAAGAGTGTTACCTTTTTGGCAGAGAGTATGTTTGAGAGAATCAGTCTCGTAATATATGCCAGCGTGAATTACTCCACTATTGTGCGAGGAAGTCTCTCTCGCCGGACCAGGATGTTTTTCTACCACTGCGACGGTATATTTCTCTGACAAATGTGCGGCGATAGCCAATCCCACAGCACCTGCTCCGCATATGAGTATGTCCACTTGGAGATTGTCGTTAGATGTCATTGTTCTAATTTACACGTAGGTTATTTCACCGTCAGGGGTGACGATTATTCCATTAGCCGCAATATCCCGTAGCTGAACGTTTGCCGGAACAAGCGCATTCTTGATTTCCACATTCTGCAGAGCAGAGTTTTTGCCTATTACCACATTCTCCCCAATGGTTGAATCGTTGATTTGTGCTGACGGATCGATTAAATGTACTCTCTCTCCGAGAAGTTGCTTTTGACTCTCTAGAAGGGCAGACAATGTACCAGTATCAAGCCAACTCCCCTGCCACAGTCGGCCTCCAATTGAGCCTCCCTCGGAATGTATGGTTTCGAGCATTCCGGAGATCTCTATTTCTCCACGAGCACTTACCTCAGGTTGAAATTGTATTCGTTTAACGACAGGCTCAGCGAGCATCCAAATACCCACGAGCGCAAGATTAGATTTCGGAAAATCAGGCTTTTCCTCCAGTGAAATAACTTTTTCACTGTCGTCTAGCTCAGCTATTCCCATTTGGGTTGGTTGGTCGGTTTTGTGAAGCGGCAACCATACGTCCCAGCTGTTCGCGATAAACGTATCGATTTGACTTTGCAGCTGAATTTGTCCCGGCATCGAGTCTTGGAGAATAGTGTCGACGGCAAGCACAATTACGTCACGATCTTGCAAAGACTCACCGCAGGCAGCTAATGCATCTCCCGACCCCTTGGGAGTTTTCTGTACATGCACTGACACTTCGACATCCGATCGATATTTTTTTGCTATAGGTCCTGTCGTCTTATCATCAGGCCCAACGACAATGGCAATATCTTGGATCCCTGCCTCAGCTAGTAAGTCCATTGCGTACTCAATTAGAGGCTTGTTGAGTAGCGGTATTTGCGATTTTGGATAAAAATTTGACAGGGGCCTAAGCCGAGTGGCTTTCCCTCCTGTAAGAATAACCCCGAGAGGCGTATTATCATCTTTCATAGGTCACATTCTTTCGACTATCAACAAGGACTATAAAAATGTGTTGTAAGGCCAGGGCTACCGCCTTGAACAATGTTCATTTTATAGGTGGAGCATTATCTTTGCTCGCACAGTCCGAGATGACACCTGGTACCGAGACTGTACAAGCGGAATCGCTACAGGAGGACTTGGAAAAGACGTGGCAATTGATCTTGGAAGATGATGATTATCACACCTATCAATACGTTATTGAAATGTTGGGCTCTATTTTTGGATATGGACCTGAAAAATCTTTCGCGCTGGCCAAAATTGTGGATACCGAAGGTAGTGTGGTTCTATACACCGGCTCAAAGGAATTATGTGAGCAGTTCCAGGATGAGGTACACGGTTACGGCGCTGATCCTCGGATGGAACAGTCAGTCGGATCGATGACAGCATATATAAAGGCGATTTGATTTGTCGTTACTCTTTGCCGCATTCGGTTAAATGTGTTTGACTATGTTTATCGTTAGCACGCAGCTGGCAGAGGGGGTGAAAAATGGATTGGTCAGACAGTGATGTCCAAGCGACCTTTCGAAATGAAGTACGGTCAGTAATTGTTGACAGCTTACCCGAGCGTTATCAAACCGGTGGTGGTAGCTGGGAACATGATCGACGGTCAGAGAACCCTGAAGCCGTAGCTGCTGCGTCCGCGTGGTCAGATGCTTTGGCAGAGAGAGGCTGGATAGCTCCCCATTGGCCCAAAGAATACGGTGGTGCCGGACTGAGTCCGATGGAGCAATTCATTTTCAAACAAGAAATGTCGTTAGCGGCAGCACCCTCTGTGGGTGGGCAAGGCGTATCACAATTAGGCCCTACTTTGATTGTGCATGGGACCGACGAGCAGAAGGCTGAGCATCTCCCGAAGATTTTGTCAGGAGAGGTTGATTGGCGGCAAGGATATTCTGAGCCGGGGTCGGGATCAGATCTTGCATCGCTTCAAACACGTGCCATCCGGGATGGTGATGAGTACGTGATTAATGGTCAGAAAATCTGGACATCACTGGCTCATTTTGCAGATTGGCTATATGTGCTTTGCAGAACAGATCCGGATGCGCCGAAACATCGAGGGATCTCATTCTTACTGGTCGATAAGCATGCGCCCGGCGTGACCGTACGACCGCTAATCGATATGAGTGGTAGACATCACTTTAATGAAACATTTTTCGAAGATGTCCGAGTACCTGCTACCAGCCGAGTTGGAGAAGAGAATAGAGGCTGGTATGTTGGGATGACACTACTCGATTTCGAGCGCTCGAATATTACCGGAGCAGTGGCTTCGCGCAGGACTCTTGATAACCTTCGAGAGTTTCTCGTGAGTGATGAGGGGAAGTCTAAAAGCCCAGGGTATAGCTCAAACAGGGGACAAATTGCCGATCGGTATATTGAGACTGACGTAATGTACAATTTTTCTTTTCGGATTATTTCGATGCAGGACAATGGTCTAATTCCAAATTATGAAGCCTCAGTATCGAAGCTATTCAATAGTGAGATGTCACAGAGAATTGCTTTGACAGGGACCAGAGTCTTTGGTCTGTATTCGAACATTCACGATAGTAAAAATAATTGGGCAGCGATGAAGAGCGAGCTCACTAATTCTTATCTACTGTCTGTTGCTTCAACCATCGCCGCCGGTACGAGTGAGATTCAGCGGAACATAATAGCAACGCGAGGACTTGGACTACCTCGTGGTTAACGTAAATAGTATTTGGATAAATGAAAGGTATACATATGGCAAATGAAATAAGTATTCAAGAATATCTGGGCGACTATGTTGAATCCCTTTTGAATGCTACAGCTAACGCTGTGGAGGATCTCACAGAGGAAGAGATGGTGTTTCGACCAGAGGGTCCAAACAACTCCATTGGTTTCGACGCGTGGCATATAGGTCGTACGGCTGACAATCTCGTACACTTCGCCTTCGAGCGAGAGACACCCGTGTGGTTACAGCAAGGATTGCATGAGACTTGGAATCTTCCTAAGGTCGATCAGGGTACAGGGATGACTCCGGAAGAAGCATTTGCTTTGGTCTTTCCTGCTGGAAGCGAACTTGCAAAATATGTTCATGATGTGGGTGAGGCAATTGTCCCCAAGATTCGTTCCATGACCACAGATTACTTACTCGAAGAGATGTATATCCGACCAAATGGTGATCTCTCCAAGTATCAAATAATTGGTCAAGTAATTATCAATCATGGGAATAACCATTATGGGCAGATCAATATGATGCTCACGATGATGGGGAAGCCTGGCCTTGGTATTTAGAGTTTCGATTTGTATCATGTCTTGAAGATTGATGTGAAGAAACTAAGAAACAGCGCTCTCAGAGCGCTGTTTCTTAGTTTCTTGGCTGTCACAACTTGTGATTGAGTTGGACTACTGATTACCTAGAATCAGAGTACTTGTAGCACTAAACATACCGCCGGGTGCGTGTACGAGAGAAACTTCAACTCCATCCACCTGTGCTTCGGCTTCACCTCGGAGCTGTCGCACTGATTCCTGGATCGCAAACATGCCATACATACCAGTGTGTGTATATGACAGACCGCCACCATTGGTATTAATGGGGAAGTCGCCACCGGGCGCAGAATGCATTTCCGCAAACCACGGGCCACCTTCACCAGGTTTCACGAAACCGAGGGCTTCGAGTGCGTAGATCGGAGTATGTGAAAACGCGTCATAAAATTCAGCGTGATCAATTGCCGAGTGGTCTAGCCCAGCCATTTTGAAAGCTTCTGGTCCAGTATGGCGTGCAGCACCTGTCCACTCAGTGAAGTCGAGCATCTGGCTGACATTGGTGTGGGCAATAGACTCACCTCGTCCCAACACGTATACGGGCTTTTTGGGGAAGTCTTTTGCTCGTTCCTCTGATACCAGGATTAGTGCGCCGCCACCATCAGTTACTAGGCAGCAGTTTAGGAGGTGCAACGGCCAGGCGATCATCCGGCTTTCCAGGACATCTTGGATGGTGATAGGGTCTCGCATCATCGCACGAGTATTTTTTTCAGCCCACTGTCGGGTGGCAACTGAAACTGCAGCAAGTTGCTCCTCAGTTGTACCGTATTTTTTCATATGCTGCGCAATTGGGACTGAGAACATAGTAGGAGGGCCCGCGACACCGAATGGTGCTTCGAACTGTCCAGTCGGAGTTTGTCGACCAGCTCCGCCTCCGCCAACTCCAACGCGGGAGCGTCCCGATTCTCCATGGGTCACGAGAATGACGTCGGCATAGCCTGCGGCGATGGCTGCCACAGCATGACTTACATGGATGAGGAATGAACACCCACCTACTGATGTACCGTCTACGTATCGAGGAATGATTCCCAGGTATTCTGCTAGTGCTGCAGGAGAGACTCCTGCGGTAGCAAGTCCGTCGACATCATCCAAAGTTAGTCCAGCATCGGCTAATGCATTAAATGCTGATTCTGCATGCAGCTGCAGAGTTGAGTGAGTGGGGAGCTTACCCACAACGTCGGTCTCTGCTGCTCCGACGATCGCTACTTTATGACTTAAGTTTCTTGTATCTGCCATTTTTTTCTCCAATTTGAAATCTAGAATTAGGTGTTTAGGCTAGGTGCCAGATAGGCAATGTAACCTCATCTGAAACATCTTCATAACCGATCTCCATCGGTGCATCGACTGGAAGATTTTCGGCTGTTGCCTCAAGTTCACCTAGATCGAGATTAGTCATCATTTTCCCGCCTTCTGCAAGCTCAATGACAGCTATCACATACGGCGTTTCAAACGCTGGATGTCCTCGGTGAGGTATAACGTATGAATGTAATGTGCCCTTACCTGACGCCGTGATCCACTCTACATTCTGCGAGTGACAGTTTTCTATAGGACAGAACGGGCGCGGATAGAAGTAGCACTGGTCACAAGTGTTGCATTTTTGAATTCTGAGTTCATGCCTCTTGAGTCCGTCCCAGTATTCCTGTGATTCGGGATCGGCTTCTGGTAAAGGTCGCTGAGGTGTAGTCATGTTTGGTCCCCCTCTGTTGGTCCAACGATCGCTTTTGTACATGCAGGATAGTATCACTAGCAGGAGTCCACGGGTTAGAGTCACACAAGATATTTAAATGCAGTAATAAACGGGAGTATTCAAGTGATCTTAGTGCAGCGCCATTTTCATGTGTCGAAAACTAACAGAGCGTCGTTCGAGCGTATGAGCAGTAGAGGTTTATGGCCCGCAATGAGGGAGATGGGCGTGCAGATGGTTGCCTATGGTACATGGGGATTTGCTGGCACTGGTGATGTAGTCGTTACTCACACGGTCTATGAGGACTTTGATCACTGGTATGCAACACGGAGAACCGCACCTGGTCACCGCGATGGGGAGAAGGTTGGTGCCTTTTACGACGATCCACAGATCGTGGAGGCGATCAGCCATCTAATGCCTATATACGCCGAGCGAGATGTTTTGATTGAATACTCAGAAGCCTATCCTTTTCTGCTCGATGAAGAACTCTCCCGACCAAAAGTTCATTACCGTACAAGTCATACCGGACCGAGTCCACTTCCACCAACCTTTGGCCGAGGATCAATAGTCGAGGAAGTTAGCTTTGAATTTGACTCAGAGGACCTTGCAAATGACGGTAAGCAGCAGCTGAGTGAATTTGTCTGGCCTACTATTGAGAAAAAAGGGGGTAGAGTGATCGGCCTGGGTACGAGCGCACTTACAGGCGATAACAGCTTCACCACGTTCGTATCTTTTCCTTCGTTTCGCGAGTATGTTGAGTACGGGAGAGTGTGTCCAGAAGACACGGAGGACTCGGTTCGTAAGGGATGGGAATCGGTCCACCAGTTTTCAAAGGGAATCAATCGGCGACTTTTGATAGTAGGGAGTGATTACGGTGCAAAATCCTGATTTGCAGGTAACAAAAGACGAGTTGCTCGAAATTGAGTCCTTGGCAGTTGAACTGGCTAGTTGGGCTGGAGCTGAGGCGACGCGATCGCTATTGACAGATCTAGATATCTCATACAAACCGAGAGGACCTCAGCGTCGACTGCGCTCCAAGACAGACCCCGGCGATCCGGTGTCAGAAATGGATAAAGCATTAGAGAAAGAGTTACGCAGTCGTATACGAGATAAATTTCCTCAACATGCCATACTGGGAGAAGAGGAAGAAACTCTGCCTGAGGATGAAACCGAGTGGGTCTGGGTGATAGATCCAATCGATGGCACATCAAATTTCGTGAATAGATTTCCTTTGTTTGCTGTATCGATCGGTGTGTTGTACCGGGCAGTACCCGTAGTCGGGGCGATATGGTGTTCGAGCACGCATCTCCTCGGAAGCGGTGTATATCACTCATATATTGGAGGCAAACTATATCTTGATGACAAAGAAGTAGCTCCTCCACCTGCCCAGGTGAAACGTAGACTCGGAGCTGCACCTGGTGGTTCGCTCGGCAGTACAGAGAGCTGGGACAATCGAGTCACTGGAAGTGCTGCTTTTGAATTGGCAATGGTGAGTGCCAAAGTATTTACATCTGTTCCGCTTTGGTCGCTATCAATCTGGGATGTGGCTGCCGGTATTTGTCTTGCCCGATCGGCAGGACTGGAAGTTTGGATAAAGACCAAAGATGACTGGGAGATGTTTGAACAATTGCAACCCGGTTTTAGGGATGCCGAAACAAAGGATGCTAGAGATCAGTCTCTGCGATATTGGCGAGCACCTCTAGTGGTGGGAACCTCAGATGCCACGTTAGTTTGGCGAAAGAAATCGGAGAGAGTCTTGGGGTGGCAAGGTCGATTTCGGCGTCGACTGAGAAAGTTTGTAAGTGTCTGACGAACCAAAAGTTTTTCTATATGTGAGCGTCAAGGACGCGTTCAGAGTGTCATTCGTCCCTGATGTTTTTGTAAGATTGTCGGAGTTTCCTGACTATTTAGGGCATGTTTGGCCTCAATTGGTGCCTTCGATAGAGACCGTGGGATTTTTGAATTCAGCCTTGTACATGGCTGATATGGCTCTGGACGCGGCGCAGGATGTGTACGAGCCGGTATTGGACCACGACGCGTACTCGCCGGAGACTAAGGTTGATCGGGAGTCATTGCGGTCGGCAGTGGATTTGTTCCACTATGTCCAGCCGCAGCTTCTTCTTGTTTTGGCCGGGCTAGCGGAAGCTTTCGATCGCCAAGAAATAGGCGGATATGGTTCAGCAGAAGTTCGTCCCCGGACAAAGCGTGAAGATACCCATCTTGCTGCTGGTCTCAAATTATCGGATCGATTTTCAGAAGCCGCAGATATTTGCGACGTTCTAGGCACTAGTAAGGTGCCCGATATTTATAGATCTACGGGAGAATTTCCTAACTTCGTGGAGTTATTTTGGCAGGAGGTGAAAGAACTACACTCTTATCCTGATTTCCGGAGACGGTCCCGTGGCCTCTATTATTATGCCCGCTCGGCTACTAAGTTTCTCGCTAATCCGATCAGGGCCAGTGAAACAGATCTTCTGAAATTTGATCTGGGGGTACAAGATATATTGGCGATCAGGGAGCTAATTGACGATGAGCTACTACAAACAGCAGTTATGATGATGCACGCGGAGTGTATGCGGATAGTTCTTGGTGATACAGCCAGAGAGGTCGTACAGTAGGTATCGGACTCGTAGTCAATGGACAGAAAGTAAATGGTAGTTTTATGAACGAACACAATAACGAAAATTTGGGGCTTATGGAGGCTCTCCATTCAACCCCTGCAAGGAGATATTTATCACAGGAGCCGATTTCTGATGAGTTAATCTGGGAGCTTCTCGATGCCGCGATCCGGGGTCCATCAGGTGGAAATAATCAGGGATGGGGTTGGATCGTCGTAAAAGATCAGTCTGTAAAAAAACAGATCGCGACTTGGTACAGAGAAGGATGGGAACGGGCATACGGTGTGCGCCGAGAGCAAATCTTGGCCGGTAATGATCCTTCGGATACTTTAGGTTCGAGGAATTTCCGTAGTGCAGAATATTTAGCAAATCATCTAGAGGAAGCTCCGGTGTGGATCTTTGCTGTTCAAAGAAATACGTCAGATGAAAACGGACCAAGAACAGGATCTTCAATTTATGGTGCCATACAGCACCTGATGCTAGCCGCGCGTTTTCATGGTATTGGGGCAACTCTCACGACCCTATATGCGGGTCATGAATCCGACGTCAAGAACCTTCTTGGCGTACCCGATGACGCTATGACGATGGCGTTGATACCTTTGGGCTACCCAAGCAGGGGCAGATGGGCCCAACCTAAGCGCCAGGATGTACAGGAAGTCACCCACTGGGAAAAGTGGGACGACCACAGGAATCGCTAGCTGCTTGATTTCACCTCGACGTTGGTTAATTGTTCGAGAGCGGTGACCAACGCCTGTGTCCCGGCGTCACTTCCATGAATTCCCTCAGCAACCGCAAACATTCGGTCCACTAGGGCCGTACCTAACAGTGGCATGTTGAC
>CAXGQC010000028.1:0-14873 GCA_964011795.1 uncultured bacterium
GGTGAAATTTCCGATAAATATAATCCAAACGGGTCAATTGACAATATCGCCGGTGTTTTTAATTCAAATCATAATGTCCTAGGGATGATGCCACACCCAGAACGTGCCTGTGAAGAGATTTTGGGTACCGCGGACGGCAATTGGATTTGGGAGTCGATTATCTCTTCTATGGAATAGTTTGATGACCGTCGTGGTCGCTAGCTTCAGGTTCCGTAACTTTTGCCTCTGGATACTCAATTCTTGGATGATAGGCAGCGACTAAGGCCTGCGTGAAGGTCTGTTCTAGTGTTCGTATATCTCTAACAGTTAGATCGCAGTTGTCGAATTGACCGTCTTCCAAGCGATCTCTAATTATTTGTTTAACGATAGCTAGAACTTGCTCCTGTGTTTTGTCGGAAGATGATCGTACTGCTGCCTCACATCCGTCGGCTATCATTACTAGCGCTGTCTCTCGTGACCGTGGAGAAGGACCGGGATATCTAAATTTATTCTGATCGATGTTAGGATCCTTCTCCACCGCCCTTCGATAGAAGAAAGCAGGGAAAGTTGTACCGTGATGTTCTGGGATAAATTGGACTATTGCTTCAGGTAATTTTGCTTCACGTGCACGCTCTACTCCCTTGGCAACATGACCATGTAAAACCCGAGTTGACTGTAACTCGTCTAAAGCGTCATGGGGGTTTTCGACTTGGTCACCGTCACGATTTTCAATAAAAAATTCAGGCCGGAAAAGTTTCCCGACATCATGGAACATCCCGCCCGCTCGGGCAAGTTGTTCGTCCGCCCCAATTTGTGCGGCACCCCTTGCTGCTAAATCAGCCACTGCTAACGAATGTGCATAGGTGCCGGGCGCCTCCTCCTGGATTTGACGGAGTAATTGAGTGCCTGGCTGGGCTAATTCCATCAGTTCAACGCGCGTGATGATTCCGAAAGGTCTACTTAGAACGTTATATATACCAACTCCTATAGACGTTGATAAAAGTCCATTAATGACTGACACAATGAGCATGAAAATGAACTGACTCACATCATATTGAGGAGTCATGGGGAGAATAAAGGCTGCACTGAGGAACACTATGATCGATATCGTGAACCCACCCTTAAGGTAGTCATTGATTCGTCTAGCGCCTAAGGCAACGAAAGATGCTGAAAGCCCACCTCCGAGTAAAACAGAAAAAATCAGAACGACCTCACTTGCTTGGACTGTAGGAATATGAGCCGTAACGAATACTCCAAAAAACGCAGATGTAAGCGTCAGTAGGATGCCAGTATTGAATCCTAAAAGGACGGTTGCCACCAAAACTATCGCTGGAAGAGGCAGAGCTACAAATATTTCAAGTGTGTCGCTATTTGTAGTGATGAGAGGAATGCTGGTTCGGATAGTAGCCGTAATGGCGAAGAGCAAGAGCACAAACAGTGATAATCGTCTTATTCCAGATAATCCAGGTGAAGTATCGCTCGCAAGATGTGCGGCAGAAAGAATCCCACACAATATCGAGACACATATTGTCGAGAGTAGCCACTCAGGCTCTGAAAGCTTTTGTGATCCTAAACTGAGTGAATCCGTCGGGAAGATCAATACTACCAATACCAAGAGTGAGGTAATGATTCCAAATGACCAAATGATAAAATTGCTGTGGTGAAGGGGTGGCGAAGTGAATGAAGTGTTCGGTTGAGTCATAGCGCTGGAAGTTCTACTGGGCGCGTTGCGGTTATGAAAGTATGTTGCGGACTATAGCATTGGCTTTTTTACCATCGGCCATACCCTCTAATCTAGGCATGAGAGTTTTCATCACAACACCGATGTCATTAATTGAGGTGACTTTGGTTTCATCGATGACATTTTTTATAATCGCTTCGAGTGTTTCATCCGACATTTCTTCGGGGAGATACAGTGATATTACATCAAGCTCCGCTTGTTCTTTTTCTACGAGGTCCTGTCTATTGCCCTTGGTGAACTCACTAATAGACTCTTTGCGTTGTTTTGCTTCTTTTTGTATTACTCGTAGTACTTCCTGATCATCTAGTTCATCAGCCTTGCTCGCTATGCGAGCATTCTCGACCGAGGCTATTACTAGGCGAAGTGTATCGCGCTTGCCATTATCCCCAGCTTTCCAAGCCGTTTTCATATCATCTCGAAGTGAGGACAGAAGTGATGTTTTATTTGTCATGTATAAAGATTATCAGATTAAAAAGCGTAGGCCTCGAGTGCGCTTAGAAGCTTCCATCTCGTTTTCGCGTGGCCTTCATAGCTGCTTTTCGCAGCTTCCGTACCCTAGTTGCTTCTTTCTTTTTACGTTTTTCGGATGGCTTTTCGTAGTACTCATGTTTTCTGTAGTCCATAAGTATTCCATCGGATTGGACTCTTTTGGTGAACCTTCGCAGTGCCTGTTCAAGGGATTCGTTATCACCTACGTGGATTTGACTCAAAGTAGTTCTCACATTCTTTGTAAAAGTAGAGTACGCACCTGTGAATGCGTTGGTCTGGAATTATAGCCTGCAATTAGTCTAATTCGCCAGTAGGTTTAATCTGCCGAGGGCAGAACTTTGGGCTGGAGCTCTTCCATGGGTCTTCCATCAATATTCAGGTCACATTCTCCTGGCTTAATGCAGAGCACCTCTACTCCTGATTCTTCGTCTTTATATCTTTTACCTAACGCGACGGCCATTTGGACCTCCAGTAGTTCAAATTTATATTTATGTGCCTGTGCGAGACTATTAGATTTGCTCTAATACACTGTCACCGCATTTGAGTTCTGCATCATCTGCCCCACGTGTGACAATGAATTCCGCGTCGCATGCCGGACACTTATAACGCTTTCCTGTGGTAGCCATGAAACCCCCTTCACTAGAATTAATAGCTATTCAACGTTGATTGTCTTATACATCCTCAGTTGGTAATGGCCAGGGATGTTACAAAAGAGTACATAGCTTCCGGGGCTTAGCGCAATCTCACCGCTAGCCTCCCCACCGTTTTGGAGATCCTCACTCGCATATAAAATTTCACCGACGGAATCTTCATCGACCATAGCCTGGTCGTTAGTAGGCAAACTATCAGCTGAAAGATCTGTCCTCAATATTCGTAAATTATGGACGAGTGCAGCATTGTTTTTTACCTGTATTTTGATGTCATCGCCGGCTGATATCGAGTCAGCAGATGTGATGGCATATGGTCCGTCCTTGGCCAGATCTACCACTAGAACCCCTTCAGGCGCAGCCTCAACAGATGCAGCTTCTTGAGTTGTCGACTCATTTGATGCAGAAGCTGCATCAGATGGTGCGAACGGGGTCCGAGCATAAAGCTTGCTCCTGGTATCCATCGAGTATTGTCCACAGTTATCGGCAGTAACAGAGAGAGTAGCAGTGTCATCAATAGAGACTAGCCAATCTTCAGGAAGCGGCTTAGTGGGGACAGGTGCATTTCTTCGTTCGGCATCAGCCTTTTGTGCTTCCCAGCCTTCAATAAGGTGATGATAATGTTCGTCATTAGCCTCTGCAGCAAGATCCCATCGACCTTGCATAATTAACTTCACCAAATAATCGATCTGAGTTTCCGAAAGCGAGCCGCCGAATCTTTCACTCCAGAGAGGCATATAAGCGCCTGAACGGCCACATGACAGGGTGTTGAAGAGATAGTCGTAGACCTCTCTAAACTCTCCTTCGGGTGTGTCTGAAGTGGTTCGGAAGAAATCAGAATTCAGAGCTGGACCAATATTTCCTTCGCCAACAAGTCCATGACAACTCATACAGTTATTGTGATAGAGCTCGGCTCCTCTATGCACGAGTTCTTCGTTTTGGTGGACGTCGGCTTCTTCTGCTCGCAACTGCTCGCGTGCAATATATGCGCCGAAAAATAAGAAGGCAATGAACAGGAGTCCGATCATCAGATTAACCTGTTTGCTTGTATTCATTCGACCACTCTCTTTTTATGTACTCGTCATCTTATTTTGTATCTGTAAAATCAACTGGGAAGAAGGGGGTGATCGACGGCTCTGTCTGGGTTATCAGGGCCTCCCTGCGTCACCATCCCTGTTTGCACAGTTATATTTCCTGCGTCATCAATATCAATCTGCATGGTATCCATAGACCGAGGAGCCGGACCGTATACTCGGACTCCTGCCTTGGTATAGGTTGAACCATGGCAGGGACAGATATACCAACCGGGGTCTCCTGGAAATGGGACTGCTCCGGAATTTGCTTTCCACGGAACTGTACATCCTAAATGCGGACACTTTCGCCATAAGGCGATGAGTCCCTTCGCACCCCCCGAGCCACCTGGTCGAGATTCCGTTGGGTCCAGATTTGCGATCCAGAATTGGCCTTCAGAGTTAGCTTTCGGGGCATCACCTCTCTGATACTCTGATACGTTGCCCGCCGGCACAGGCCCCCCGAAACCGCGTACATTTCTTGGATAAAGGAAATCAAGAAGAAGTCCTACCGATCCAAGAAGAGTTACACCAAGCCCACTCCAAAAAGAGGCCCTAATGAATTGCCGACGAGATGCATCGTGATCTATTGGGGTGACAGGAGCAGCTGGCACACCCTCGGAGTCTTCCATCTGTGTCTTTCGAGATGCAATAGCTGCTCGCCATGCATCTGTAGGTGACTGTTGACCGGACTCGCTTGTCATGACTAATTACTTTCTGTTTCTTCCTAAGGGTGCGCAAATATCGTGTATGGCTCGAGTTCCAGACCAACCCCTCGGAAGTAGGTTCCGATTATGGTAAGGACTACATAGACTGCTATGAATCCAGAGAACTGCATGATCATATGGTCTCGTTTTGTCTTAGCTATCCCAAGCTTTGAGGCAACAACGGCTAGAAGCACTGGCAAGCCTACCATCGCTGTGACTGGGATAATTTGTTCCACGATAAGGGCTGGAACATCAACATTAAGTTCAATCCGTGGAAAACCAAAAAGGTCAGTCCTAAGCACATTACCAAGTGGGATTTCTTTAGTCCATTCTGGCCACGGAATACCGGTTTGAATTCCTCTAAGAGTCGTGAGGAATTCAAGTTGTTCTGGCCAAGCGGTGAATCCGTTTTGTCCATTCCAAAAGGACTGCGAATAAAATTCGGAAGGGACAGTATCCGTTGGTTGAACTAGCTCATTTCCTCCACTAACAATTGCCTGTAGACCTTCTGGTACTGTTTTACCGCTAGAAGCGAGCGCTTCTGAGTATTGCAGGGCAGAGGGTGGTGGTGGTGCCTTGGCTGACAGTGAACCATTTGCGATCATTTCAAACAATTGAACGTGCTTGCTGGCGTCATAAAAAATCAACAAGAGCGTGCCGAAGAAACCCACAAATGCGCCCACCCAAAGATTGAGCCAAGCCCGCGGGGTTGATAGCCATTCACCTTGTCCATCATTAGAGTTGTCAAAGTAAGGAATTGCCCCCAGTGCTATTAATGCAACAGTTGGAACGATTACACCAGCTAAGGCCGGGTGCATGTGTAAGAGGAGTTCTTGTAGATTTAGGAAGTACCAAGGAGCCTTCGACGGGTTTGGGGTAACTGCAGGATTTGCCCGGTCAAGAAGAATTGAATCCACCATAACTGCGAGAATCAAAATAAGAACGGTGAATAGTACTGCACAAATAAACTCAATGAAAACCAGATCTGGCCATACAAGAAGCTCCTCTTCGCGAGCCCTGCTTTGCCGGCCACGAACCGCCTTCGAAATAGGTTCGCTAGGAGTTTCTGGGTTTGCTGTTGTCATGAATTTCCTTCAGTATCATGTTCCAATTTGTTTACTTTAAATATCTTACAGCGGCCGTGCTAAGCCACCGTCTCGTCTGATCCTCCAAAAGTGAACCATCATAAAGACCGCTGCCAGTAGAGGTAACCCAATCACATGTAGTGTGTAGAAACGAATCAATGCTGCTTGCCCAACCTGATAGCCCCCTACAAGTACGAACCGGTTTGGTTCACCGAGTAGAGGCGCAGAGCCCACCATATTCGTACCAACAGTTATCGCCCACAACGCCAACTGATCCCAAGGCAATAAATATCCCGTAAATGAAAGCAGGAGTGTTAGGACCAGCAGGACAACACCTACAACCCAATTGAACTCACGTGGCGGTTTATAGGCCCCGGTGTAAAAAACTCGCATCATATGCATGATGACGGTGAGGACCATTCCATGTGCCATCCAGCGATGCATATTTCTCATTAGCTGACCAAAGCGTACGTCAGTCTCTAAAGCCAATACATCTTGGTACGCTCGCTCAACGGATGGCACGTAATAGAACATCAGAAGAACGCCGGTAATAGTCAGTCCGAGGAAAAGGAAAAAGGAAAGGCCACCGAGGCAAAAGGTGTGAGTGATTTTTACATGCGTACGATGGATACGAGTTGGATGCAAATGAAGGAACACGTTCGTGGCTACAGCCAACATTTGATTTCTGGGAGTGTTCGGATAGCCAGATCGGAAAATCGATCTCCATACTCGGTTTTGAAACGCGAGGTCGTAGAGTCTGTCCCCTACTGACGCTCGCTGAGGCCGCTCATTTGAAGCCATTCATTTTTCCTAATCCTAATATTTGTTTTAATTCTAGTACAAACAAATTAAAGTCTTTTTTATAACTAAGATTCCCACCACTTACCAAAAGCGACCATCAGGCCAAGCCCCAATATAAAGGTGATGAACACGCCTAAAAGCTCGAGACCTTCGCCTTCACCAAGCATTCAAACCTCCAGCGCTTGCATACTTACGTTTTAACACAAACCTTCAAGTTCTTGGGAGGAATCTAACCGGACCACAAAGCTATCGTCAACGGGTTACCGATTTGCCCTCTTCCCGAAGGTTAGATTAAGACATTTTTCCAGTATCCGCACTAGCCTCTGTGAAACTCAGATTGTAAAAGCACAAATTTAAATTGATCGGGATTCTGTGGGATCGTGGTTTTTAAATATGGATATCAACTTCATCCGAATGACAGCGCGTAAAGAGAAGCTTGGTTAGCATTGGAGGTCATCAGCTCGATACGGAGTCCCGGGGGGTCATAAACTTTGTTTTTGCCCAAGGGTGTTACTTTTTGAGGGGAACTACAGTTTGGCACTGAATACCAGATCGGCAGAAGATCGTGAACGACCATCGCTTAGAGTAGCGATGCAAGTGTTTGCTTATCGGAACTATAGACTTCTCTGGTTATCCTCAGCAGTGTCGATGCTTGGCATGAATGCTCAGCAAATCATACGAGGTATGCTTGCCTGGGATCTCACTGGCAACTTCACGATGTCCGCATTTTTGGTACTGTCTTTTGGACTTCCGATGGGTTTATTTTCGTTACTCGGAGGAGCCTTGGCCGATCGCTTTGAGAAACGGAACCTCATTTTGCTGTCCCAGGCTGCATCGGTCTGTATAGCCGCGGTGACTGGTATTTTGGTGCTCACTGACTTGATCAATTTCTGGCTACTTTTTGCGATAGGCTTAATTCAAGGTAGCTTTGTTTCAATTGGCATGCCTTCACGAACTCCTTTGATGATTGACACGGTTCCTGAGCAGCAGAGATTGAGCGCAGTAGCTCTTTCGATGATGCCAATGACGGCGATGAGAGCGATCGGCCCAGCACTTGGTGGTTTAGTTGCTGGTTTTGTAGGGTTCGAGTGGGGGTACTTTGGAATCTCATTTTGTTATTTGCTATCGGTAGCGACAGTACTTCTGGTACCTACCGGGATAGGACAAGCAGATAGAGATTTGAGTTCGGATTCGACATCGAGATCAAATCAAAATTTGTTCGGTTCCATAGGAAGCGGTTTGGGTTTCGTATTCACAAATGCTGGTATCCGAAGGTTAGTCCTCATGATGATGATTATTGGTGCCATAGGAATGCCGCTTCAAACACAGTTCCCGGGATTTGTAGAGAGTGAGCTAATGCCGGCAAACTCGAACTGGCAATTTTGGGCAGGTGCTATGGTTGCGATTGGCGGACTAGGTGGTTTAATCGGATCTATTTTGGTTGCAAGGTTAACCCAATCAAATAGGAAACCAATGATTCAGTGGATTGCCGGCATCATAGGCAGTCTCAGTATTGCTAGTATTTGGATCTTTTCCTCGTTTGGTTTTGTTGGCGTGATCGTGCCTATATTCATCTCCGGTGGTGCTATGACCGCGTTCATGGGTGTCAACCAGGCAATGATGATGGATGAAGCGCCCCCTGAATATAGAGGTCGCGTGATGAGCCTGTTTATGTTTTCGATGGCCTTTCTATCTCTTAGTGCCGCGCCGATGGGCAGAATAGCTGACGTCATATCAGCTGCGACTTTGTTTGGCATTTTAGGTCTATTGATGGCGGCCCTGCTAGTGGGGATCGGACTGTCGAGTCGAGCTAAGACATTTGGAATCGAGGCGGTTAAGTCACCTCGGAATGGTCCAGCAAGAGATTTGATCTCGACGACTCCTGCCGAGCTAACTGATCGATAAAATGGCCGGCCACAAGTCAGTAGCGCCATGACCATGTTCGCTGATGGATTTTTAATAACCACTATCAAAACAATGGTTTTCAATTTTATTATCCTCTTACTATGACTTACATACTCGCTATCGACCAAGGTACTACTTCTTCAAGGGCAATTCTTTTTGACCAGCATCTCAACGCGGTAGACATGGAGAGTATCCCTGTCACTCAATATTTCCCTCATGAGGGATGGGTTGAGCACGATCCGGAGGACCTTTTTCAGGGTGTACTCACTACTGCTCAATCGGTCGTTACAAGAAATGATGCTCTGATCGATGGTGAACTTCTTGTAGGAATTACTAATCAGCGGGAGACGGCTATTGTCTGGGATGTTTACACGGGTCAACCCGTGTATCCAGCGATTGTTTGGCAGTCCAGACAGACAATCGATATTTGTCAGGATCTACGAGTCAGAGGTTTGGCGCAGGTGGTAAGAGAAAAAACAGGACTAGTTATTGACTCGTATTTCTCCGCGTCAAAATGGAGGTTTATACTCGACGCAATCCCAGACGGTCAGGACCGAGCAGATCGAGGTGAACTGCTTTTTGGAACCGTCGATAGTTGGTTGATCTGGAGACTCACTGGAGGCAAGCACTTTACCGATCAGACCAACGCGTCACGCACGATGGTTTGGAATATTCACAATGAGGATTGGGATGAAGAATTACTCAGAGAACTGGATCTACCGAGACAATGTTTTCCGGAAGTCCTAACTTCTGGAGGTTTGTTTGGTTCTATACCCGAAAACATTCTCGGGCGGCGAGCAACGATTCGTGCAGTCGCAGGCGATCAGCAGGCTGCCTTGTTCGGGCATGGCTGTTTCAGTCAAGGCCAGGCTAAAAATACTTACGGGACTGGAAGCTTCATCCTTGCAATTGCTGGTGACACTCAGCCTGAGTTACTCGACGGAATTATTACCACCGTAGCTGCATCATCTTCAAGACAGAAAAAGCAATATGTTTTGGAGGGGTCGATATTCTCCGCTGGTTCGACAGTTCAGTGGCTGCGAGACCAGCTTGGATTTTTTGAGGAAGCTGCGGAAACGGCAGAAATTGCGTCTGCCCTTGATGATAGTGGAGGAGTTGTCATGATCCCCGGCTTCACTGGCTTGGGTTCACCGCATTGGGACGAAGAGGTACGAGGAGCATTTCTAGGTATTAATCGTGATACGAATAAGTTCCATTTAATACGAGCGGGACTCGAAGCGATTGCTCAGCAGACGAGTGATGTAATAGACACTTTTGTTCGAGCTGGCTATGAGATATCTGAACTGCGTGTTGACGGAGGTGCAGCAGCAAACGACTGGTTGATGCAGTTTCAGGCGAATATTTTGGATATCCCGATTCTGCGTGCAGAGTTTCTGGAAAATACAGCGAGAGGTGTTGCAGGGATAGCCGGAGTCGAGGCAGGCATTATTGATTCAGATGTGATGTCTAGTCGACCGGGAGGAACGATTTTTACAAATGAGATCGATCCTGAGACCCGTCGAATTTCCCGGGAGCGATGGGCGCACGCGTTAAAGACGGTTCGGGAATTTAAATGAGTGAATAATACGTAGCGTGGCTTTATCCATTACGTTACACTTGTGATCCTAATAAAGAGATTTGATTCGCCAAGGAGCAAGGTATGGATTGGAACGATAGTCCCGAGCAGGCAAACTTTAGAACTGAAGTCAAAGAATTCATCGATGGTAATCTCCCGCAGCGCTATCAGCGCGATGAACTTGGGTTCCCTTCAGACGCCTCGTGGGTAGAGGATCGCCGATCAGCTGACGACACTGAATCCGGTCCGGCAAGAAATTGGGCGGATGCTCTGGGTGATAGAGGATGGGTCGCTCCACAATGGCCAACAGAATATGGCGGGGCTGGTTTAACCACGATCGAGCAGTTTATTTTCAATATGGAGATGACTGATGCGGGTGCTCCAAGTATTGGCGGCTCAGGAGTGGCGATGCTAGGTCCGACTTTAATCGTCCATGGAACCGAGGATCAGAAGAAGCAGCACCTGCCGAAAATTCTCAATGGTGAGGTGGTGTGGGCCCAGGGCTATTCAGAGCCTGGCTCGGGATCAGATTTGGCATCCCTGCAGACTCGAGCAGTCAGAGATGGCGATGAATATACGCTGAATGGGCAGAAGATTTGGACTTCAGGGGCGCACAACGCAGATTGGTTTTTTGCTTTAGCAAGAACTGACCCAGATGCGCCAAAGCACCGGGGTATATCTTTTCTTTTGATGGATGGCAAGACTCCGGGACTGTCAGTGCGCCCTTTAATCGATATGGGCTGGGGACACGTTTTCAATGAGACTTTCTTTGAGGATGTGAAAGTCCCCGCAGAGAATAGGGTGGGTGAAGAAAACCGAGGCTGGTATGTGGGAGCGACTCTCCTTGATTTTGAGAGGTCCAACATTACTGGTGCGGTAACCGCACGACGTTCTATTAGTCGGCTTATCGAATACGCCCAGGGAGATGGTTCTCAAAGATCTCGACTTGATGAATTCCCGAACCTGAAATATGAAGTGGCTGATCGATTCATTGAAAGTGAAGTAATGTTTAACTTTTCTTTCCGAATTGTCTCTATGCAGGGAAGAGGATTAATCCCAAACTATGAGGCGTCTACCTCGAAGTTATTTAATTCTGAGCTGAGCCAAAGACTGGCAAATACAGGAGTAAAGACTTTTGGCCTCTACAGTAACCTGTGGGATGAAACAGACTCACGGTCGGTTCTCAAGGCGTCCTTCACACAATCGTATGTCTCGAGCGTCAGTGCGACGATAGCTGCTGGAACAAGTGAGATTCAGAGAAATATCATCGCAACTAGAGGGTTAGGTCTACCGAGAGGCTAAGTAATCAAAACGCGATATAATAAATAAGAGAAACGAATAAACATAACCGCTGATCGGGATTAGTTAAAGAGACTGATCTCCAAAGGCCATGGTGGGCGGAGGTAATGTGCCTAACTACGAATTGACGTGTATTTTTCATCCTAGTCTCAGTACAGACGAGGTCGGATCTGGAGTCGCAAGAGTTGAGCAGGAAATAGCTCAGCATGGTGCTGTCTTGAGTACAGACATATGGGGACGAATGAGATTGGCATATCCGATCGAAAAAGTCCTTGAAGGTACCTATGTTCATTACACTATTGACATCCCCGGACAGGCGATATCTGCATTAGAGCGATGGTTACACCTCCAAGAGAACGTCCTGAGGCATCTAGTGGTGAAAGGTATAACAGAGTACGAAAAAACTCCGACTTCTATAGCGCATGGAGCTAGAGAGCGCGTCGTGTCTCCTTCGAGATTCGCGCCAGCTGCACCGCAATCAGATACGGAATCAGACGATCATAAGGTAGCCGGAGATACAGAAGATTCGGCCAGCACCGACGGAGAATCGGAAACGGTTGAGGCCTCGGCGACGTCAGAGATTGAAGCACCCATGGAGATAGATGCTTCCTCAGAAGTTGAGAAAGCTGATGAGTAGCGATACATTAATTCTGAAGGTCAATCGCGATGCTAAATAAATGTCAGATAATTGGTCACTTGGGGGCTGATCCTGAAATGCGAAACTCAGCCAGTGGTGCACTGGTTGCTACGTTCAACGTAGCAGTTAATTACTGGTTCCGAGATTCTGATGGTGCTAGTCAGGAGCAAACGGAGTGGTATTCAGTGGTGGTGTCAGGGCGTGAAGCAGAACTGTGCCAACAGTATTTATTTAAGGGCAGTCGAGTTTACTGTGAGGGACCCAACAGAACACGGCAGTATCAGACACAAGAAGGCGAACTACGTTACGTGACAGAATTATACGCAAGATCAGTGAAATTCTTGTCACCACGATCCACGAGCCCAGGAACAAGTCCATCGGAATCTTCTTTTGAAAGTGATGGAGCGGAGCCGTTCTAAGATGACCAGTGAACACGTGGCCGACAGTTCTTTTTCTGATACCGACGGTGGTCACCAGTCAGTTCCCAGGGCGTACCTTACTCCTACTTCTGATATTGCTGGCGATCTTGGTGGAAATCAATCTCTCAATAACTGGGTAGTTATCGGTACTGTTTCGACTGAGATAGATTTAACTGCGACCCAGTCGGGTGCGCTCGTCGCAAAGCTCGGGATACTTGTAGAGCACTACTACCAGACAAGGGACGGGAATAGGCGAGAAGAGTCTGAATTTATAAATACGGTCATATTCGGTGATCGAGCTGGCGAGGCAGCACAAATGCTAGCGCTGAATGAAAGAGTGTATGTCGAAGGAAGATTAGATCAGAGATCTTTCGAAGTAGAGAACGGATCCAGGCAATATGTAACTGAGCTGATTGCTACTTCGATATGGTCGTTGGATACTCCGACTGAGGTTGATTCGTCAAAAATGCATCATGATGTTCAGGATCCCAGAGGGGATGTTATTCCATCTATGAATTCGATCATGTTGATCGGTAATCTGGGACAAGATCCTGAATTGTCATACACGGCAAATGGGGTTGCACGCACTCAGCTATCTCTGGCAACGAATAGGCGTGTACGTCGCAACGAAGAATATGAGGATGAGACCACTTGGCATCGCGTGACGCTCTGGAGGCGAAATGCTGAAAATGCTGCGCAGTACTTGCAGCGCGGTAGAAGGGTACTTGTTGAGGGTAATGTGAGTTCGTACAAATACACTGATGATGAGGGTCAGGAGCGAATATTTACGTCGGTTCAGGGTCAGAGAATACAGTATTTGACTCCTCAACAGACTGGCAATGAATCAGCAGGAAATAATGGGCCGTCTGAGGTCGGTCCGGTAGGTGCACTGGATCCGGACGATCTACCGTTTTAGGTCGAAAATTACTTTGCGTAGTTGAATGAGGTGAGGTGGAAAATGACTGAAGAAGATTCTCGAAGCTCGGATTTTGGGGACCGCGGTGGATTCCGTCGGTCCTTTCGCCCACGGGGTTGTGAGTTCTGTAAACGGAAGAATGGTCGCCAGATAGACTACAAGGATATCGACACACTCAAGCGCTACATTAGCGAGCGTGGAGCAATCGAGCCAAGAGGAAAGCTAGGAGTATGCTCTCGCTGTCAGGGGCCGCTAACTCTGGCGATAAAGCGAGCTCGCCATCTTGCACTTCTACCCTATACCAGTGATCACATGCGAATAGCTGGTGTGGATTTGGGTAGAAGCCGATCCTATAACTAAATAGGAGCTTTTTAGTCGGTGGACGAACCTAGTAAACAAAATATATTTAAAACCATAGTCATGGGACTTAGGTCCAGGGTGACCGGTTCGAAGCTGAGCCGGTCAGAAATACTGTTATCCGGTCTTGTCGGCTTGTCCGTATTGCTCATGATATACGCGTTGGCTTCCAACTATATTTTTGTGGGGACTCGTGTTGTTCTGACCATCGGTGATGAGACCAATCTTGACCGAGAAGATCTGAAGGCTAAATATAGGGCCTATAGCCAAATGAATTCCGTTGGCTCGATGTCTGACTTGTCAAAATTCATGGAAGAGGTCAAAAATAGAGAAGTGATTAGAATCCTCGGGACCGAACAGTTGGACGTAGTTTCTTCTTCTGAACTCTATTCAGCTTCTCTCAAAGAATTGAATTTGAGTGACGCGGAGAAGTCGCGTTCAGAGATTCAAATTGAAATCGCTGACATTCTTGCTGAAGCTGATATAACCCATAGCGAATTTCATGACGAATTATCAGTGAATATATATCGCAGGAAATTTATCGATTTACTGCGTTCTGATATGCCGGACGAGGGGAATATCTATAGACTTGATATGATTCGTGATTCATCAAACCGGATAGATCTTCTCGTTTCTGAGATCGATTCTGGATCCCAGTTTGCTGCTGCCGCGGATCGATTGGGCATGCAACTTATTGCAGCTCTTGATGGAGAAAACTATTGGTTATCCCGGATAGAAATCGAAAATAATCTGACCCCGGATGTAGCTGATTGGGTTTTAACCGCAGAGGAGTCAGCTATTTCTAAGCCTTTTACTATTGCTGATACTGATGAAGTTGCAATCTACCGGCTAAGTGAGATAAGAGTTGAGCAGTATGATCTTGCTTTATTGTCGAAATGGGCAAACATGTTGTTCGATGGGATGGTTGCAGAGAGACGAGAGTCTTTGAGTATAGATGAGCGATTTAGCGAAGATGATCGTCTCTGGTTACTGAATGAAACTGGCTTACAACTTAGATGACAGACAAAATCAATGACTATTTTGCAGGAGAGAATTATGACGGCTGATAACAAAATAGGGATTTCTTTTTTTGGTGCAGGTAATATCGGCAGTACGGTACTCAAGAGGCTTGCTGAGATGAGTGATGAGCAGGGAGGAGCCCTCCGTGATGTCGTTTCGGTCCGACATGTATTAGTACGCGATTTAGATCGAACGGAGCGGGAAGAAGCCGGTTTTTTTGTTGAG
>CAXGQC010000029.1:0-14668 GCA_964011795.1 uncultured bacterium
AAGGTTAATTACGAGGTGTTGCGGCAACAAGCTCCTTGACTGCATCTCCTGCTGCCTGGATAGCCGCTAGTTCATTTTCGGATACTGGCATTTCATGAATTGAGCTGATTCCCGAGGCTCCGAGCTTCAGAGGTACTCCGACATAGGCGTCAGTGATGCCAAACTGGCCATTTAGGAAGGCGCAGGCAGGCAAAAGACGTTGCTCATCAAGGAGAATACTTTTGACCATCTCAATCGTCGCGACGGCTGGAGCAACAAAAGCGCTTCCGGTTTTAAGAAGGCCCACTATTTCAGCACCTCCGTCCTTAGCACGATTGACTAATTTCTCTATTTGACTCTCGTCGAGGAGGGAACTCAAAGGTACTCCTCCAACGCTAGCATTGGAGGATAATGGCACCATGGTGGCTTCTGTGTGGCCCCCAAGAACCCACGCTGAGACATCTTTGACGGATGCTCCGGTTTCCATAGCTATAAATGAGCGATATCGGGCAGTATCCAGCATCCCGCCCTGTCCGACAACACGAGCGGCATCCCAGCCACTCGTCTCGAGTGCCACATGACACATTGCATCCATGGGATTCGCAAATATCACTAATATCGCACTCGGCGAATGTTTTGTTGCCTCCCCCACGACAGATCTGACAATCCCTGCATTAGTCTTAAGCAAGTCTTCTCGAGTCATTCCTGGCTTTCTGGCCACTCCAGAGGTCACTACGATCACATCGGAGTCAGCAGTATCTCCCCAGTCATTGGTTCCTACAACAGTTGACGAAGAGTTTAGCCACGCCTGCGCTTCGGCGATATCGAGTGCTTTACCCTGGGGTAATCCTTCGACGATGTCGATGAGAGTGACATCTGCTATCCCTGTGGCACCGAGTATCTGGGCCATAGTCGCTCCAGTATTTCCAGCTCCTACGATGGTCACCTTTTGTCTTGGCATGTCTGCATTTCTCCAATGATTAGGCGATATTTCGCCATTAGATTTGTTTCCTTTATTGCTATATTTTGGATACGGCCTCTTGTAGTCGAGTATCGATTGCACCGAGGAATCCTTCGGTAGTGAGGAATTCCTGTTCAGGACCCACAATCAGGGCCAGATCCTTGGTCATATCACCGGATTCAACAGCTGAAATACAGACTTCTTCGATAGTCTGTGCAAAAACTGCGAGGTCATCGTTATCGTCAAGTTTTGCTCTGTGTGAGAGTCCACGTGTCCACGCAAAAATCGAAGCTATGGGATTAGTGGATGTTGCTTGGCCGGCTTGGTGTTGCCTGTAATGTCGCGTGACAGTTCCATGGGCAGCCTCAGCTTCAACGGTGTCTCCATCAGGAGTAAGTAGGACAGACGTCATTAATCCAAGTGAACCGAATCCCTGAGCAATAGCATCTGACTGTACGTCTCCGTCGTAATTTTTACACGCCCAAACAAGACCACCCGAACCTTTCATCACCTGCGCAACCACGTCATCGATTAATCGATGTTCATATTCGATACCAGCGGCCTCGAAGTCGGTTTGGAAGTTCTTCTCATATTCATCCTGGAAGATATCGCGGAAACGACCGTCATAGCGTTTTAGGATGGTGTTTTTTGTTGAGAGCCAGAGTGGGAAACGTCTTTCGAGGGCATAGCGCATACAGGAACTAGCGAATCCACGAATAGACTCGTCAGTGTTGTACATCCCCATGGTGATGCCGCCAGCATCAAAAGAGTTAACTTCTTCTACAATAGGGTCACTACCATCAGCTGGCTGGAAGGTGAGGGTTACCGTTCCAGGGCCCGGTATTACGAAATCAGTAGCTCGATACTGGTCTCCATGTGCGTGCCGTCCCACAATTATTGGCTCTTCCCAGTTGGGAACAATTCGGGGGATATTGTTACATATGATTGGCTCTCGGAAAACCGTACCGTTTAGGATGTTGCGGATTGTGCCGTTTGGCGATCGCCACATTTCTTTGAGTCCGAATTCTTCAACTCGGTCCTCATCAGCTGTGATTGTTGCACATTTTACGCCGACACCGTGTCGGGCTATCGCATTGGCTGAATCAATAGTGATCTGATCGTCGGTCTCGTCACGCTTCTCTATGCTGAGGTCATAATATTCAAGCTCGACATCTAAGTAAGGGAGAATTAATTTTTCTCGAATGAAGCCCCACATGATACGAGCCATTTCGTCACCATCGAGCTCCACGACTGGGTTTTTTACGTTAATTTTTGCCATATATTAAATCCTTCAAATTAGATCGATATTTAAATCAAGTCTGCTACTAAAGACCTTACTCGAGGCAGTCAGATTGGACTTGCAAACGTAACGAGTATAACGCGGTCAGCTTTTACTTGTGAGTAAAAGGCGGGGATATTTATGCTTAATCTATTCGCTATAACGGGATATTCCCATGTTTTTTAGGAAGGCCTTTCTCAGACTTGGTTTCAAGAAGTTTCAATGCCTGACAGATTTTTATCCGGCTGTCACGGGGGTCGATGACATCGTCGATATAGCCTTTGCCGGCCGCAATGAAGGGATGCTCTAGCGAAGACTGATAATTTTCTATGAGTTCTGTTCTGGTAGCATCTTCATTCTCAGCCTCAGATAACTCACGACGGTTGATTATATTTACTGCTTGTGTGCCTGCCATCACTGCGATTGCTGATCCTGCCCACGCATAATTAATGTCTGCCCCTAGGTGTTTGGAGCCCATTGCATCATAGGCCCCGCCGAATCCCTTACGAAGTATCACCGTGACCTTGGGCACTGTAGCTGCAGCATATGCATATACCAGCTTCGCTCCGTGACCAATAATTCCACCATATTCTTGTGAAACACCCGGCAAATAGCCAGGGACGTCAACCAAGGTAACAACTGGCAGGTTGAAAGAGTCACAAAATTGAACAAATCTGGCAGCTTTTCTCGAAGAATCGATATCAAGTACACCAGCTAAGTAGAGTGGCTGATTACCGACTATGCCCACAGTTTTTCCATCGAATCGAGCGAGGCCGACCACGATATTTGGCGCAAATCTTTCATGAACTTCAAGGAATGTACCTTCGTCAACTACGCGCTCTATAACATCTCGGATGTCGTAGGGCTTGTCAGAATCATCCGGTACGACGTCTCCTATATCATCTATGAGTCGGCTGACGGAATCGCCTGTATTCTGCACAGGAGCATCATCTAAATTGTTACCGGGGAGGTACGAAAGTAATGCTCGTACGTCTTGCAGGAGATCCTCTTCCGTTTTAGCTGAAAAATGGGCGACCCCACTCTTCGCAGTGTGTGAATTTGCACCGCCAAGTTCCTCCGCAGTCGTATCCTCACCTGTTGCCGCCAGGACCACATCTGGCCCGGTTAGGAACATATATGATGTTTCTTCCACCATGAAGATGAAGTCGGTTAGTGCAGGGGAATAGACAGCCCCTCCAGCACATGGGCCGGCGATAATAGAGATCTGAGGAACAACCCCACTGGCCTGGACGTTTCGATAAAAGATCTCGCCGTAACCAGCCAGTCCGGAGACTCCTTCTTGTATTCTGGCACCCGCCCCATCATTAAGACCGATAATCGGAACTCCTGCCTTAGTAGCAAGATCCATTATTTTACAGATTTTTTGTCCCATTACTTCACCGAGCGAGCCGCCGAACACCGTGAAATCCTGAGAAAATATTGCCACGTTCCGATTTTCGATTTGGCCCCAGCCAGTCACAACGGCATCACCGAAGAACGCTTCACCGGGTACGTTTTCATCTATAGCTAGTGAGTCAACTTCCACGAACGAACCGGGGTCGAGAAGTAAGTCTATTCTCTCTCGTGCAGTGAGTTTCCCACTTTCATGTTGACGGTCGATCCGGCTTTGGCCACCGCCTAGGAGGCTTTTTTCTTTGATATCTTTCAGATATTGCAGGTCATTTTCACTCACTTAAAAAAATCCTTCCGAGTCATTTAATTATAATTGTCAAGAATATTGTTTTAATACACGTGAGTATCTCGGAGATGCTCCCAGTCCGCTACTCGTTTCCTATCACTGAGAATATCACTGTGACTTCGTAAAATATCAATTCTCTGCTGGTACGTTGAGTATTTGACCAACGTAAATCATAGATAAGTCCACGTCAGGATTTAATAATTCAAGTGTCAGATAGCTGATCTGAAATTGCTCAGCTATCAAAATTGCTGCGTCGCCGGCAACCACCTCGTATAGGACAGTTGGTATAGTTTGATTTTCAGTCACAGTCTCCGACGATTTATCGTCCTCTTGGTCCAATTCTTCATTTGCGGTAGTTGGGCTGGCGATCTTGAGTCTTTGACCAACGTAGATTAGGTCGTCTGTCTGTTCCGGGTTGAGCTCTAGTAGGTCCTGCACAGTTAGCCCGTGCGCGGCCGAAATCGAAGTGAGCGAGTCTCCGGATTTGACGACATAGATATCGGGGCCGCCGGCCTCATTTGCAGATGCCTCAGCTTGTCCGGTCTCTGTGCTGGCTGACTCATCTGAACTGTTTACGGTGGCATGTTGTGGAGTAGCAGTAGGTGCCAAAGGAGCTGAGACTGTGTAAACGGGGAATTGTCTTCCCTGGGCTGGCACTTCTTTTACAGCCTGCTCATCCGAGTCGCCTATGCCTAAGCTGCAACCACTTAGTACGAGGAGCGCCGTAAACATACCTGCGTGCTTTGCCAAGGAAAGCCCATCAAAACCAGGCATAATCCAAACCTTTGTCGCCCCGCCTGTTTATGATACTACCAGTAGATAACAAATTCCTTTAACGTCTGAATAAAGCACGAACTTTGCGCCAAAGACGAAACATCAGTGGTGGCTGCTTAAACTCTATGGTTTTTCCTCGCCACATCTGTTCAATGCCACTAGAGGAGTTAGTGCCAAAGACGATCATCCCGAACGCCGCGACAAGCAGAGCTAAACCCAACGGGACGCCCCATACTGCTAGTGGGAAGACTCTCCGGACAATCATGCTCGTTACAATAAGTACCACTGCCCAAAGCACTAAGTTCCCCACCGTAACCCTTGAAAGTAAGGAAGACACTGGGATAGTAATTTTATTGCTGAGTTCAGAGATAAATTCTCTTACTGCTTCGAATCTAGGCTCTTTTGGAGTAGTATCCTCGGGGAAATCATCTATTTTCCCCAGTAGTTCCTCTATCTCGTCTTCGATGTTTTTGTCGTTCTTATCTTCTGACATTTCTCAAGATCCTATGTATGCGAGCGGCTAAAACTGTGAGAGGAAACTGAACCTATTACTATGATAATGCCTAATGTCGGTTACCCCTTGTAACACCATTGCTATGCGTTCGACTCCCATTCCAGCGGCAAAACCTGTGTATATGGTTGGGTCGTACCCTGCATCTCGTATTATGTCAGGATGAACCATCCCTGCTCCTAATAATTCGAGCCAGCCCGAACCGCGGCAAATCCCACAGTCACGCTCGCTTCCATCGCATCTAAAACAATCAATAGCGACCTCAACTCCAGGCTCTACGAAAGGGAAATACGAGTGTCGCATCATTATCTTACGTTTGGCCCCGAACATTTGTCTCGCCCATTCCTGTAACGTTCCCTTCAGATTAGCCAAAGTAATTCCCTTGTCGATTGCCAATAGCTCAACTTGTTCGAGCATCCATTCGTGTGTGGCGTCGGTTGCTTCATATCGGTAGCAGCGGCCGGGGACGGCTATTCGTATGGGCGGGGTAGGGTGATCTTCCATATATCGAATCTGCATTGGACTTGTATGGGTTCGAAGCAGTAATTTTTCATCAGAATTTTGTTCATTCAGCCAGAAGGTGTCCCACATGTCCCGAGCGGGATGATCAGCCGGGATGCGCAGCTTGCCAAAATTGTAGCTATCTTGCTCAACCTCAGGACCTTCCACTGTTGTGAAGCCAAGTCTTGTGAATACATCAAGTATCTGTCTTCTAACCACTGTGATTGGATGTAGGCCACCCCGTAGGGTAGGTGTTCCCGGTAATGTCGCGTCTAGTGCATCAGACGAGTGATTTCCGGTGTTTATATTTGCGGTAGCGTCTTCATAGGCAGATTCCAGCTGTTTTCTTGCGAGATTTACCTGCTTTCCGAACTCCTTCCGGATTTCAGGCGGCAATTCTCCAATACCTCTCATCATGGCGGTGACTGAGCCCTGTCTGCCTAAAACCTCGAGCCGCCAAGCTTCCAGGTCGTCGGAATTTTGAGCAAGTTCAAGTCGTTGTTTGGCTTGATCTAGGCTAGTCTTTATCATGTCGAGTGGGGTGGCTTCTGACATGTATAGAAGTCTAGTTGAACCTTCGACTAAATGGGTATATGTCTGGTGTTTCTTTAAGGAGTGTTCGATTAAATGCGTGGATATGTATTGGTTGGGACAGAGGTGGGAGCCGCTAGGGCTGTCACCAAGGGTTTGGAGCGAATAGAGACAGAACATTGCAAGGTCCTCTCTGTTGACACAGTGACCGGGCAGTACGATGTGATCGTCCAGTTGGAGGCAGAGTCACTCGATGAACTTGGTCGTGCGATAACAGAAGATGTGGCCACTATTTCAGGTGTTACGACCACACTGACTTGCCTGGTTGTTAATCTTTCCTAGAGGAATTTCGGGCTGGTGATTAATCAATGAATGATGCCCAAGAACTTGGCACTGCGTTTGCTGATCGTGTACTTATCCGGCCGAGGCAGTCACCGGATCTTGTTGACTTGGTGAATTCAGTGTGTCAGTTAGTTGGAAGGCGACTACCGTATGATGATGCACGAACCATCGATATTGGGACTGACGCGGAACACCTGATTTTTGTGGTCCTAGATGGGCTCGGGTCACGGATGCTAGCTGAGTATGCTCCCTCTGACAGCTGGTTAAACACTCATATGCGTGAATCTATCATCTCAGTGTTTCCGTCAACGACTCCGGTCGCGTTAACTTCACTTTCCACGGGTTTGCCACCTGCGATTCACGGAATAAATGGTTGGTGGACCTGGTTGGATGCTATTGAAAATCCGGTAACCGTATTCCATAATGAAGTTGCGCTGAACAAAGCGTCTCTTTTCGAATCGATGCCTGCACTAACCGAATTATATGACTGGGATCCAATCCTTCCACTTTCTAATAGAGACAACCTTTGTTTCTTACCTGATAATTTGATTCGAAGTACCTATTCGGATCATGCTTTTTTTGGGGTGGAGAGGATTGGATTTCAGTCTTTTGACGAGCTGCCCACCATACTGCCAGAAAGTATAAAAAGTAAAACACGGCCTACATATTCATATGTGTATACGTCAAATCCGGATACCCTGGCTCATCGTGATGGACTTGGCACCACAGTCTCGGACTCGATCGCACAAATCGACCAGATAATGCATTCTCTTGTGACTCAACTAACGGCAAAGTATTTGAACTTTAAAATCATTGTGACTGCAGATCATGGCCACCTTGCGATAGATGAGCATCTGACGTTGGAACCCGATTCATATCTAATGTCTTATTTAGACAGCCCCCCTTTTGGAGATATGCGCATGCACTACTGGGTCTGTAATCCCGGCGTATCCAATGAATTCATCGAGGAATTTAAAAATGAGTTTGGCGACAAATTCTACCTACTTAGAACCCAGGAGGCGCTCGACATGAACTTATTCGGTGACTCTAATCCTAAAGCTGAGATACTCTCTCGATTTGGCGATTTTGTCTCTATCGCGAAAGGTGCCGCTGCTTTGCGATACGGCGGGTACCCTGGACAAGAAAGTTTCCTTCGCATGAAATCACACCACAGTGGGCTCACTGCTGACGAAATGCTAGTGCCGCTGATACTCTGCGAAAACTAGTCTAATTGCTCTAATCATGTTCTCATTATTCCGCCAGTTTGTTGTTTTATGTTCTTCAGTATTTTTGCGAGAAATTTTTGAACCTCGCCGCCGGTCAAAGTTCTGTCTGGGGCTTGCCACTGGATTCTAACTGATACTGATTTCTCATTTTCATTGAAAGGTTCACCCTCGTAGATATCAAATATTTCCACTCGCTTGACGAGTGGAGCAGATTCGATAATCTCTATCAAGTTATTTGCCGGAGTAGCTTTGTCAACAATTACAGAAATATCGTGCTCCACTACCGGGGTGTTGCCACCGATATGGGGGATATTTCGTTCATCCAATGCTTGAATCAGCACAGCAGTATCTATTTCAATAAGAGTGACTGGAATCTCAATTCCAAATTCGTTTGCAATATCTGCTCGGACATCTCCGATAACCCCAAAAGGTTCGCCCTTATGACAGACAAGTATCGAGTTACTAAACCCATAGGTTATTTCTGCACTGGTATCCGAGTTGCTAGTTTCCACATATTTGTAATCTAGCCGTAACCCAGCAAGTGCTGAGTCAAGTAAACCTTTTGCACGGAAAAAATCGAAGGTTATATCCGTGGGTTGTCCCCACCGATCCAACTCATGTCCTAAGACCGCAGCACAGAGCATTTGTTTTTCTGTGTGGTGGTCGCTTTTGTTTTTAAGGTAGATCGGCGCCATTTCAAAGATGGCAACCTGCCTAGTATCTTCTTTTAGTTGTTGGCTTGCAGTTTCAAGTAAAGAGTGTCGTAAAGATGTCCGTAGCACTGCTCTTTCTGACGATAGAGGATATTGCAGTGACATAGGTGGATAATTCTCTAGATGCCCATCGGGCAGGACTTTGGAGAGCTGTTCCGCCGTCGTTAGTGAGTAAGAGATGATCTCTTGAAATCCTGCCTGGCAGAAAGAATCGATGATTTTATCTTGGCGTTGACTGTCATCAGACTCCCATAGAGGTATGGGGCCGGAAATAGGTTCTGCTGGTAGATTGTCATAGCCTATAAGCCTGACAATGTCCTCGGCAATATCCTCCATTATTTCAACATCAGTTCTCCAAGAGGGTGGCACAACTTCGAAGCAATCATTTTGTTCATCAAGTGCATAGCCCAAAGAATCTAAGATTCTAGTAATCTCATTCGATCCGATCGATATACCCAAAACTCGCTCTATATCTTGGGGAGTTATAGCTATGGATGGTCGAGTTGGAGGCTTGGAATATTCGTCTACAAAGTTACTGTTTTGTGCACCACCACAAATCACCTTGTAGAGATTTAGAGCTCGATGTGCGGCATGTTCCACGAGATCTGGCGAAAGTCCTCGTTCGAATCGACGAGATGCTTCCGAATGGAGATTGAATCGCTGTGCGGAACGTCGGATTAGAGCAGGATTGAAATGAGCGGCCTCCAAAAGAATTGATGTGGTGCTTTCGGTGACCTCAGTTTTGGCTCCACCCATCACCCCAGCAAGTGCGATTGGCCCGGAACTATCTGCGATTACTAAAACTTCTTCATCCAGTTTGTGTGTCTCGCCGTCTATAGTGACTATTTGCTCTGTGTTTTTAGCCCGTCTGATCTCTATTGCACCCTGCAAGCTATTCAAGTCAAAAGCATGGAGTGGCTGGCCGATCTCCATCATTACATAGTTGGTGATATCCACTATTGAGTTAATAGAACGCACTCCAGCCGCATTCAATCGGGTTTGGAGCCACTTAGGTGAAGGTCCGTTATACAGGTTTTCGATGACTATTCCTGAGTATCGCCGACAGTCGTCTGTGTCTGCGATCTTGATTACGGGATCGCCTCCTAGCGAATTATTCTCTTCAGGAATGGTTAATGCGGGTTCGGCTAACGGAAGATCAAGTATTGTCCCGATTTCCCTGGCTATCCCAAGCATGGACATCATGTCAGGTCGATTTGGCCAAACATGGACGTCAAGGATGATGTCTCCAAGATGATTTTTAAGTGTTTTACCAATCGGGGCTGATTCGTCTAGAACCAAGATTCCATCATGTGCCTCCGATAAGCCGAGCTCAGCTTCTGAGAGGACCATTCCCGAACTTTCTATTCCTCGAATTTTGGCTTTTTTTAATTTTGTTAATTGGCCGTTAGCAGGATTAGTGACCATAGCGCCCTCTTGAGCGAACGCTATTTTTTGATCGACCGCAAGGTTGGGAGCGCCGCATACCACAGTGGATGGCGTGTCTGCACCGTGATCGACAGTTGCCAGTCTAAGTTTATCTGCATCAGGGTGGGAATTTATTTCAAGTACTTGTCCAACGGTGATCAATTCGCCCCAATCAGCACCCAATGCACGAATGCCTTCAACCTCGGCTGAAGCTGCAGTTATACGATCAGCGAACTCGCCGATATTTATATCTGTCGGAATATCTAAATACTCACGCAGCCAGTCGAGCGAAACAAACATAGAGCTAGCCGATCATACGTCAGTTTGCGCGGGGTCTTGATAAACTCTGTCCGGAAGAGCACCGTCAATCTCTCGTTTCAGTTTTACCGCGGCTTGAGTCCGGTGCCACGGGAAAATGAACTCATGCTGCATAGGACCGTTGGCCTCTATGACATTTATTATCAGGCGTCCAAATGGCCATCGTTTAGGTTCATGTAGAGTTACTGTCCGAATGGAGGACAAGTCGAAATGTTCCTGATGTCTTCCTAGATTGGTTTTCCTAATTAGTCGTGAAATAACGATGCCGGTTAGTCCTGCGCCAACTATCGGGATACCTATGAAAAGCACAGTTAAAAGCAGTCCCATCAATGTGCCAGTCCCTGATAGCCAAAAGAGGCGGTTCGCCAACATGTCCGTCACAGTCAACACACGACCGTCAAAATTGAGCATCCCATCACGGGAGTTAAGAGTGAACGGTGGGTCTTCTGTGAATCGCATTTCCACATCCTTAAGAATCATGCCACGTAATTTTATCAGCTACTGGAATTCGATAACGATCTACTCCTGAGTCAGATTTGTTCTCGGCTGCATATCCAAGATGCACTATACCAATGATTTCTTCGTTTTCCTTTAGTCCTAAAAACAATTTTGCCTTCATGCTTCTGGACAGTTTCCCAGTTCGCCATCTGCTAGCCAGTCCTTTTTCATGAGCGGCTAATAGCAGATTCTGAATACCTGCAGCTCCGGCCGATAATTCTTCCAAGTATCTGCTTTTCCCGTCACTGTACTCCGGCACACTGATTATGATGGCGACAGGAGCTGATAGAACGGTAGTCTTGCGGGCATCAATTATCTTATCTTTGGCCGCCTTATCAATCTGTTCAGGAAGTTCTGAAAGGCTTACTTCAATATCAAGATCAGCTAATCTCTCTAAACCAACTCCAGTGAACACGTCAAAACGCCATGATTGATTGAGGTGATGGGTAGGGGCCCAGGTAAAGGCTTCGAGAACAGCTTCGATCAAGTCCTTTGAGGGTGTTTCCGACGAAAATGTAGTTGTGCTTTTTCGATCTGTAATCGCTGACCATACATCCATAGGTGGGTCTCCCTATGAGCCAAACTCACTGAGTAGATTACGCTGCTGACGTTTGCAGCGCCTGACTCGCGTTTTCACAGATTAGTGTGAAAGCTTCGGGGTCAGATACAGCCAGTTCAGCTAGCGACTTCCGATCGAGATTAATGTCCGCCAGTGACAATCCGTGAATCAACCGTCCGTAGGTCAGACCATTAGCCCGTGCTGCAGCGTTGATACGTACAATCCATAATCGGCGAAAATCTCTACGACGCTCTCTCCGGTGGTCCGTGGAGTATCTGAGGGCATGCATCATGCTTTGATGTGCCACTTTGAAGTTTGTCCGGCGTTTTCCTCGGTGCCCTTTGGTATAGAGCATTACTTTCTTATGTCTTCTGCGGGTTTGTACTCTGGAGCGAACTCTTGGCATTACGGTGTTCCTTAATTCTAATTTTTAGGCGTAAGGGAGGTTCTTGCGAATCGCCCGATTGACTGAGGTATGTGCGGCCACATCCTTAAGGTTCTGGTAAAGCTTCGAGCGAGCCCGCTTGTTTCGTTTTGGATTTCGTGCACGGAGCATAATTTTACCGCTGCCGGTAATTCTTACTCGTTTCGCCGTACCCTTATGCGTTTTCATTTTTGGCACAGTAGATGCTCCAATCAATTGTTTTGTCAGCAATATGCCAGGTAATTAGCCTACTGGCTCAGCTTTTTTCGACGGTGCTTTGCGGATAGGCTCAAGAGTCATTGTCATGAATCGCCCTTCCATGCCCGCCTTTCTTTCTTGTTCTGCAACATCTTCCAGTTGTTCGAAGAACCAAGCTAAAAGTTCTTCTCCTACTTCCGGATGAGTAATTTCTCGTGCTCTAAAGACTACCGAAACCTTCACCTTATCGCCACCGGCTAAGAGTTTTCTTGCTGTCCGGACTTTAAAATCTTTATCATGCTGCCCGATTTTTACTCTCATTCTGACTTCTCTAAGCTCTACCGCCTTTGATCCTCGGCGAGCTTCACGTTCTTTTTTACTTTGCGCATATTTCCATTTGCCGTAGTCCATAATTTTGACTACTGGTGGAGAGGCCGCAGGTGCTATTTCAACTAGATCTAAGTCAGCGTTATCTGCAAGATCCTGAGCTTGCGCAACGGGCATCACCCCGAGCTGCTCCTCGTCTCTTACGACCCGCACTTCAGCGGCCCGAATTTCTTCATTGATGCGCAATTCTTTCGCTATGCTATTCCTCCTAGCGGCTAGCGCACTTTAAACCTTTGTAGCTAGGCTTTGGTGCGACTTCAATATATGACAGGAAGATAGTCTAGCATCGGGCTTTGATTTAAGCGAGGATTTTAATCTGACACTTCATATTCAACTATGAGATCAGATTTCTCGGCTCGGCCACCAGCCTCCACGTGTATGACGGTGATTTTGCCCGCAGATGGCACTTTGATTTCGTTTTGCATCTTCATCGCTTCAATTACAGCGACGGTTTGGCCTTCAGCCACGATGTCGCCCACCTTCACACGAATTTCGGTCAGAACCCCTGCCAGCGGGGCAGATACTTTGCCAGGAGGATCTTCCGTTACTGAGCTTCCTCGTTGTTTTCGTGCCGCCTGACTATTCTGAACACTCAGAGTTTTATTATTGGCAGTAATTCGCCAACCGTCCGATGTGGACACCACATATCCTTGCCAGTTCCCGTTAGATTCGATTAAAGACATCAGTCCTGGGACACCGGATAACGCAACATCTACCAAAAAGGAATCGCCTCCATCGATGGAGACAGAGAACCCGGTATCGAGCTGATCGATTTCTACCGAGTAATTTACTCCGTCAATTGTTAGCGGATACCTCGAAGCCATCCTGACTCTCCAGTCGAAATTGGTAGCCCTTCCATGGAATTTCCGCGACCAGCGGAAGTCCATTTGGAGGCTTTTTTACTTTGTGTTTGTGTACCGGAACCGGTATTTGCTGTTAGTGAGGATGATATGGCTGCTGCTGCCAGTGCCATGTGTAACTCTCGGTCACTCAGGTTGCTTTCTGGCATTACGAAACTTTGTTCCAACCAATTTGTATGGATATTTCCAGATCTGAAATCTTCATTGTCCATGAGTGCTAGATGAAACGGGATATTTGTTTGCGGGCCCGATATCAATAACTCTCTTAGGGCCCGTTTCATTCGTTCTATCGCCAGCTCACGAGTCTCGGCCCACACTATTAATTTACCTAAGAGTGAGTCATAGAAGATCGGGACATCTAGGCCCGGAAAGAGCATTGAATCGAAGCGTACTCCTGGTCCAACAGGGTATTCAACATGATCTATTAATCCCAGCGACGGACGGAAATTTTCGTAGGGGTCTTCTCCATTGATTCGGCACTCGATTGCCCAGCCGATTGGTCCGCTGTCGATCAGGCCATCTGTAACCGACGCTCCACCGGCGACTGCTATCTGAAGGGCTACAAGATCAACCCCACCGAAGATAAGCTCTGTAACAGGATGCTCAACCTGCAGTCGTGCATTTACTTCTAAGAAATAAAACTCACCTTGTGAATCCATCAGGAACTCAACTGTACCGGCATTCTGATAGCCACTTCCTTTAGCAGCTGAGATAGCAGCATCACATAATCTCTGGCGAATTTCAGGCGTGACTGCTATTGAGGGGGCCTCTTCGAGGACTTTTTGATTTCGTCTTTGTACCGAACATTCCCTCTCACCAAAAGCGGAGACGTTGCCGTGTGAATCAGCAATTATTTGCACTTCAATGTGACGGGCAGGGGACACAAATCGTTCCAAAAATATTGTGGCATTTCCAAATGAGCTGGAAGCCTCGGAAGATGCTAGTCGCATCGAATCTTCGAGCTGGTCTGGTGTTTCCACCAGTCTGATTCCGCGGCCACCGCCACCAGCCGATGCCTTTACCAGCAGTGGGAACCCCACTCGCGCCGCTTCTCGCTCAGCAGATGCAAAATCATCTGGATCAATATCATTCGCACCGGGGACAATTGGCACTCCAGCTTGTTCCATTATCTGTCGAGCAGACACTTTGTCTCCAAGATTTCTCATGGAATCGGCCGTAGGGCCAATGAATTTGATTCCTGCAGCGTCACATGCCTCGACGAATTCAGCATTCTCAGATAAGAATCCATATCCGGGATGGATCGCGTCAGCACCAGTTTCTTTCGCAGCGTCAATGATTTTCGGGATACTCAGATAAGAGTCAGTCGCAGGGCCATCACCGATGCATACCGAATAGTCAGCCTCACGCACATGCATAAGGCTCCGATCTGGTTCGGAGTACACTGCTACGGTTTCAATGCCAAGTTCCCTACAGGTTCTTTGAACCCGCAAAGCTATTTCACCACGATTTGCCACGAGTATTC